>DATHJK010000557.1:0-3116 GCA_035316225.1 Pyrinomonadaceae bacterium | reverse complement strand
CAGCCTATCAGGACTGGTTGACATTCTTCCCGACAGACCCGCTTGCAGATCGCGTGATGCTGAAGATGGCCGAAGCAGACATGCGGCAGATGGGGCTTTCAGACCGAGACGTTACGCGCGCTCGAAAAGCCGAACAGCGTCTTAAAGCTCTGTTGCAGCAGTTTCCGCAGACGCAACTGCGCCCCGCAGTGATGGAGCATCTCTACCAGGTTCAAGAGAATCTTGGGATGCATAATCTTCAGATAGCGCGCTTCTACGTTGGCAGACAGGAGCACGGTCGAGGCGGATTGAAGGGCGCACAGGATCGCCTGCGCGAAATTTTGCAGAAGTACACCAACTTCTCTTACATGGATGAAGTGTTGATGCGACTTGGCTCACTTTACATGGAGGAGGAGGAGCCGGACGAGGCCGCGAAATATTTCCAACAACTCGTTCGTGATTACCCTAACAGCGAGTATGTGCAGAAAGCGACCGAGCAGTTGCAGCTAATCGGCGCAACCGTACCTGCTCCCGATCCCGTAAGACAGCGCATGCCTGTGGCGCAGCGTCCCGGCATGATGGAAAACATTTTAAGACAAGTCTCCGGCATCGCAGACGTTGACGTTGATAAGAACGGCGTCATCATCAGCCACGACAGCCACGCTACGGACGATCTGATTGATCTGGGCTTCAGGAATAATGGTCAGCTTCCCGGTAACATTCCAAATTCTATCCGAACACCCCCGGCGCATCAGGTAGCCCCGCAACAGCAGAACCAGCAGCCAGCAGATAGCCAGCAGAGGACGGGCGGGACTTCCATCAGGCTGGGAAGCCAGCAAGGCCCAATCCCAAGCACTTTGAATCCTTCGGTCACGCCGCCGCCTCCGACAGTGCCGCAGTCGAGACCGCAGCCACAGCAGGCTCCTACAACTTCAACCGTAGTGCCTGCTCCGTCGCCCACGCCTGCAAGCACGCCTCCAGGCTCACAGCCTTAAGAGAGAAAATTTTCAGCCGCCCACGCTTCAATCTGAAGTCAGGGCGGCTGAAAAAGTTTTTGCGCGCGCGATATTCACACCACCTTAATTCACCTCGCTTGCCTCTGACTTTACTCTTCTTATTCCACACGTTACCCGTATACTGTTTGCTAGCCATAAAACGCGAGTGATAGAATTTCCGCGTGCTCGAAATTTTAAGGACAATTTCAAAGGCATAGCATCCGCTCAACCCTTTGCGATGCGTCGTTAAGAATTCTGGAAAGATTAGAGGGTTTCTGTTGGAATCTGAAAAACTTAAAACCGAAGGTGCGGGCGAAGAGTTAGAACAAAACTATCGCACGGCTATGCTCACGGTCGCGGGATTCATAGCGCTCACAATCCTGCTCGTCATAGTAGCTTTTCTTGCTACGCAGGCTATCACGCGACCCGGCGACGCATGGCTCGTGGGCGCTCTGCGCATAGCTATACTGGTATTCGGACTCGGCGCGGTTGTGTTGCGCCGCACGAAATTTGCGCGTATGCGGTTGCAGGACATAGCAGGCGTGCGCGGCGCTGCTGGCCTACTGCGTTCCCTTCGGAGAAGCACAATCGAACTGGCGTCAATCGGCGGCGCAGCGGCGCTGATGGGTTTCGTAGCGACGATTTTGTCCGGTGATCCGTTCGAGATGCTTCGCGCTGGTGTGGTCGCACTCGCCGTCCTGCTCTACGCCTTCCCCAGAAAGGGCGCGTGGAGAAGATTAATAGAAGGATTCGAGCGGCAGGGCGTCATGGATGCCACGACAAAAGGAACGCTTGCCTGATGCTTCGAAATTCCAAACCTTTGCACGCCAGCATCACGTTCTGCCTTCTACTATTGTTTACTCGGCAACCTGGCGTGTAGATCAAGCTCGTCATCTATTATCACTTTAAGACAAATACCGGCCACGCGAGCGTATCGTAAGAGGTGACGATCTGGCTAAAAGTCACGTCCTGAGATAGATTGTCCGCGCTCTATCAGTCTACCTCGAGGAGATTAAAGATGAGAAAACTACTGAACCTAATACTTGCAACTATTTTAATACTTGGAAGTTTCGTATTACCAACGAAGGCAGACGTAGCACCAGCACCTCTGCCACCTATCAGTCAAGATATTGTACCGATTCCTTCATGGAATGTTTGCGTAGTAATTGACTGCTACGGTAATGGAACTTGTGTAATAGTAGGCGCTATGGCATGTGTAACGATAGATAAACAGTAGATAGGCGCGGCTAGCATCTCTGCGGTCATGCCTATTCATAATCGTGCTGCGCCTTTGCTCCCATAGATGCGTGAAGGTAGAGCATCCTTATTCTCGCAATCAACCCGGACGACGCTACGGCGCTGAGCAATCTAGGCTACTTTCTCATAGAGCGTAACGAGCGGCTTGAAGAAGCCCTTAAGATGATACAACGCGCAGTGCGCGCAGAGCCTACCAACTCATCTTTTCTTGATAGCCTGGGCTGGGCCCATTTCAAGCTCGGCAAACTTGACGAAGCTGAAAGAAATCTCGCGGAGGCCGCAGGCCGAAACGCGACTTCCCTAACGATTCAAGAGCACCTCGGCGATATACTCGAACGCAAGGGGAAGGTTGAGCAGGCACGCTCGGCCTGGCAAAAAGCTCTCTCTCTAGCAACCAGCAACGAAGACATAGGCAGAATCAAGGCGAAGCTAAACAACAGGCCACGCATTCGGGACTGAACCCACACGAACGAACCATCTCTCCAATCGAAGCGGGCTTGCCCCGCACACTGCTGATGTTACTCTAGTTGCAATAAGGCACAAGTTACTAGGTTTCAATCATTTAGAAGCACATAAGAAAGTTGTTGATTGGGATAAAACATTTTTGTTAATATGGCTTCGACGCTTTTCGACCTGTGCGTGCCCCTGCAAGGTCAAGGAAGGGCTGGCTAGCCTCACAGCCTAACCGGGATTTTGCGTGGGGCAAGTCTCAGAAAGTACCCCCTCGAATGAGCCATAAAAATTTGTTCCCCCGACCGAGCGCACCGTGCAGGCCGCGTCTCTCCCTTTTCTTCGCTGTCTTCGCAATCATAATCGGAACTGCAAACGTGGCGCTGGGCCAGTCTCAAGAGCGCGCCCCGTCGCGCGTCTTGTCACATCTCCTTT
>DATHJK010000556.1:0-5274 GCA_035316225.1 Pyrinomonadaceae bacterium | reverse complement strand
CAACGGCGCGATCCCTGTTCTTGAAAGTCTCTTCAAACTCCTGCTCTCGCCCCTCGGCCACAGTGATTCTGTTCATCACCACGATCATCGCATCACCTCTATACGGATAAGTTTTAAGTCAAAGTAGCATAGACGAATGCTTGCATCAAACTTCATCATGAAAGGTGGAAGCACGACTACGTAATGGCTGTTTCTCTAACCTGATTATCCAGCAATCAAGCTCCGCTTCAGACCAAGCCAGCTATTAGCTTCTTGCTTCTCTGCTCTGCATACAGCTAGGATGCCAGCATAATGAAACTCGTTCTCAGATTAGCTCTCGCCATCATCATTATCTTTGTCTTAGCGCTCGCTTTTGTGTGGTGGAATCAACCGCAGGCCGCTGACATGCGCGCTTATGTTCCGGCAGACACGCTCATCTACATTGAGGTCAACAAGCTTACGGACATTGCTACAGGAATCGCCTCTACAGATGCGTGGAAAGCGCTTGCGCCCCCGGCAGGAATCAGATCGAACATTGGACAATTGAGCCGGTGGCAGCGTCTGGCCGCGTGGACTGGAATTGGCCCGGCGGAATCGGTCGTTATAGGTCGAGCGCAGGTGGCAGTGGCTGTTTCAGGTTTCGCCACATCTTCGGAGAACGAAGAGACTTTCAACATAAAACCGCTCTTCGCCGTCGTCATCGAAACTCATTCGAGCGAGGCGCGCGCGCGGGCTTTAATTATGAAGCGCGTTGGCGAATTCGCCAGAAAAATTTACGGAACGGATCAGCCCACTTCAAAACAGGCGGACGGGATAGAGTTAATGATATGGAGTGCGCCGACGAGTGAGAAGTATATTGTCGCGGCAATCGAGTCGGGCGTTGCTGTTGTAGGGAATGACGAGGGAACTGTTAAGGCTTGCATCGCAACGAGGCGCGGGCTACGACCAAGCCTGGCTTCAAATGGCGAGGTTGAAGAGATGCGTCGTAGAGTTAATGGCGCTGATGCTTTAGCGTTCGGATACATCTCGGCTGCGGGCGCTTCAACTCTGCTTGAGATTGCAGCCAGAGCCTACTTCGGAGCTTCTACAGACACAAGCGCGCAAAGCGGCGCGGGAAGCCTTTTCTCTCAGTTGCGAAATAAATTTATAGCCGGTGTCGGCTGGAGTTCACACATAGTCGGCGGTAAGGTTGAAGACCGCTATTTCATCAATCTTCAGAACGGTCTTGCGCAGAATCTGAAATCCCCGCTAACGATTGATCCGACAGTTAAGTTCGGCGTCTCGGATTTTCTTCCAACCGAAACATACTCTCTTTCGCGCTATAACTACCGCGAACCCGCAGCAGCCTGGCGCGGTATGAAAGCAGTCATCTACTCTCAGCTTGATGTAGCAATGGCATTCTTTTTCTCAAGCAAGAAACTGCTGGATGCTGTTCTCGTTCCCTACGGGATTGACGAGCCTGACATTTTTCTTCGCAGCGTGGGGCCGGAGATTGCAACGGCGCGTCTGGATAGCACTGGCGAAGGGACAATCACGATTGTAGAGGCTCGTGACGAGAATGCGTTGCGCGAGTTTGTGAAGAGAAGACTCGGGACGAACGTGAAAACTGAGCATATGGGAGACGCTGAGTTTCTAATCTCTTCTGACGTAGAGCGCGGCGCAGCGGCATTCGTCGCGGGACGGCTTCTTCTGGGGCCGGAAGCCAATCTACGCAGATGCTTGGAAGCGCGCTCTCAAGGTCAAACTCTCTCCCACTCCGAGCAATTTATAAGAACCGCGCAGACTGTCTCATCAGACTCTTCGACCAACGCGCTCACGTACACACGCGAGACAGAGGCTGCGCGCGACTTCATCACGAGTCTGGCGTTGCAGCGCGGCTTACGCGATCACCCGCCCGATGTTGAAGGGCTTAATAAATCTCTTGAGCAACTCGGCTACTCTGTGAGCGGGACGAATCTTGTTGAAGGCGGGTTCGAGAAAGTTACGCGCTCGTCATTCGGACTATTCGGCACGCTTGTTACGCAGATCGCCGGAAGCTCTCCGCAGTAAAGTGATTTTGTCACCCACTGTTCTCTAACGCTGGATTAAAGATTAGCTCATCCTATTATTGTCTTCGACAAGTGGCCGAGCGAATCTTTTATAGCCTGGGTTAATTCGAGATTCTTCACGCTTCGACTTGCGTGGGATCGAAGGGATGGTTTGCGAGCACGGCGCGCATGCTTATCTGACCGTGCAATGCTCTGATATAAGTTCCGAAGCGGTGTAGCACAGGCGCAAGCTCGACTGCCCCACGAGCGGCTGCGACCTCTTCGATGAAGCGCTCGCATGTCTCCCAATCCTTGTACATCAGGAAACGCAGGCTGCCCTCACTGAAAGCTTTTAGCTCCTTCATCAATGGAGTAATCGGCTGCACGTCACGTTCTTTCTCCGCGCGCAGAACCAGTTGAAGCAGCTTCCAGAGGTCGCTTCTTAGGATGAGCGATTGCTCAAGTCTGGTCTGGTACGAGCCAAAAAGTTTCACACCATCGAGCGTCGAATCGTAGTGCTGCGCCAGCGCTACCGTTGACTGCTGGAAGCTGTTACGCAGCAGACCGTGCGCAGTCTCGACTTTAACTTTGATGGGCGGAGCCTGGCGCTGCGAAGAAAGGTTCAAAAGCTCGTGAGCGAAAACTTTTCTCAGCTCCATCTTTATAGCGTATCCGGTAGCATCTAGCGTCTCCATCACCTCATTTTCGGCACTCTCGCCGCGCAAGGCGCGCGTTTCTATAAACGCTACCAGCCTTGTTGCCTCTTCATGCACGAGCGTGAAGACAAGCAATGTTTGCTTGAGCGGCTGGTCGTGTTCGAGCAGCCTTTGAATAAAGCGAAGCCATTCGAGCATGCGCGCGAGCGACACGAAAATGTGCAGTATGTCCGCGCTCAGGTTTGAGGGATGCACGAGTTTGCGCGCCAGGTCACTAAGAACGCTTTGAAGTTTCGCGTCGGCTTCGCGGCGCGCGCGGCGTTCCAGCGCGACGGCTTCGTCGGCGGCAAATATCTCATGCGCAACCATCTTGCCGATTGCCCCCCATGAATGAAGGCTGACGGGACGTGTTTCGAGCAGGGCTTTACAGAGCGAGTTGGCAGAATAGAGCGATTCGCGTAGATGAAAGAGAGAGTTGTTCGATGCGCTGTTCTCTTTTTGCGCGCCGGAAGCTGAAGGCTCGGAATTTTCGCCGAAGCTTTCGTCAAACAGTAAAGGCTCTTCGCTCTTCTGCTCCGCGCTCAACCGTGCAACCATATTCGAGATGTCCCTGATTGCAGCGCGCGCGACGCGCAACTCGTCGCTCCAGTCATGCTTGATCCTCTCGATGGTGGATGAATCGGCGCAAGGGTGGTTTCGCATCTCAAAGAAGCTGCGAAGTGACAGAAGCCACACGCCCACCTCGAACCCCGGATGATTCTCGGAATCCGTCTGCGGTGGCGGCGAGAGATTAAGACTGGTTGAATTTTGAGTCTCTACGTTCAAAGTCAAAGTGTTCAGATCGTCCAGGTCTGTTGGGGTGTAGAAACATCGCCTGATGAGCGAAGGCAAGCAAGACCTGCTTGCTGGCTTGCTCATTCGATTGTATGCGTGATTTACTCCGCTTGCAAAACATTTTTCTGAGCCATTAATCTTTGCCGTGAAGGCCGTACTCGTTTGTAGACAGATGAGCGAGAGCACTTCTCAAGAACTTCTCATCGCCACTTTCAATCGCGGGAAAGTGATAGAGATTGAATCTCTTCTTTCCGAGTTGCCCTTGAAACCGCGCGGCCTTTCAGAATTTGCTCAAATCGAACTGGTTGAAGAGACCGGCATTAGTTTCGAAGAGAATGCGATATTGAAGGCCGAAGGGTACGCGGCCCAAACAAGAATGTGGACACTGGCAGACGATTCCGGTCTTGAAGTCGAAGCGCTTGCTGGAGCGCCCGGAATACTTTCGGCTCGCTACGCGGGAGAAGGTGCAAGCGATTCGGAGAGAAATAATAAACTGCTGAACGAGTTGGCGAAAACAGGCGACCACGCACGACGCGCACGATTTGTCTGTGCCATCGCACTGGCAGACCCTTCTGCGAAAACAGCCCATCTTTCGATTGGAACTTGCGAAGGAAGAATCGCGCACGAGATGAGGGGTTCGAATGGATTCGGATACGATTCGGTTTTCATTCCTGACGGATACGAGCAAACTTTCGGCGAACTGTACGCAGAGATCAAAGAGCGCATAAGCCACAGGGCGCGTGCGTTACGCTCTGCGCGCACATTTCTGGTAGAGCATTTTCGTCTGGAAAGCTTGACCTGAATCGAAACGGCTCGTTAGAATGATTAACGAATTTCAGCGAATTGATAAGCTGAACAATTTGTCGGGGCGTGGCTCAGCCTGGTAGAGCATTCGGTTTGGGACCGAAGGGTCGGAGGTTCAAATCCTCTCGCCCCGAATAAAAAGGGGGCTTTCATAAGAATTCTTATGAAAGCCCTTTTCTCTAACTGCCGGGTTTCCCAACTCTCGCGCTCTAATTGACGTAGACGAAGCTATCTTGCGAAGCGTCGAGAAATTTATCCTCTACGCTGGACTCCACCTTCTGCTTGTACCCTCTCAGGATGAGTAGCCCAGCCGCTTCGGCATTGATCGGTCTGGAGAAGAGATAGCCCTGTCCGTATTCGCATTTCATCTCTTTAAGCAGGGTCAATTGCGCCAGCGTCTCAACACCCTCGGCAATGACTTTCATGCCGAGATTGCTGGCGAGCGTGATGATGGTGCGAACGATCTCTGTGTTCTCATCTCCTGCTCCCATACGGCTGATGAACGAGCGATCAATCTTCAAGGTGTTGACGGGGAAGCGGTGCAGGTAGCTCAATGAAGAGTAGCCCGTGCCGAAATCGTCTATGCTCAGGTGAACGCCGAGGGCACGCAGCTGCGTCAACATGGTGCTTGCTGTCTCAGCGTTCTCCATCACGACCGATTCCGTTATCTCCAGCTTCAAACAGCGTGGGTCAAGCCCTGTCTCAGAAAGCGTACGCTTAATCTGGCCCAGCAGGTCTGGTTGCGTGAACTGCTTGGCCGAAAGATTGACGCTCATCATCAGATGCCTGTGAGCAGGATTCTGCCACTGCCATTCGTGCATCTGTCGGCAGGCTTCGTGCAACACCCATTGGCCCAACTCGACTATCAATCCTGTTTCTTCCGCTGTAGAGATAAATTCCGCAGGCGAGATGAAACCGCGCTCAGGGTGCTCCCAGCGCACCAGGGCTTCAAAGCCAGCCAGCCTGTCCGCGTC
>DATHJK010000555.1:0-4602 GCA_035316225.1 Pyrinomonadaceae bacterium | reverse complement strand
GGTTTGCGTCTTTAGTTAGTTCGCACACGGTGCAAATGCCGCCGGAGTACAAATTGATGACTAAGAAAAAGAGGCAGGGCTTGATGGACAAAGCTATTTCACGCGGCGGGGGTTCTGAGTTGGTGAAAGACCGAAAACGCGCTCCGCGCAGCGTAGCGTGCAATCTGCCGCCTCCAAACAATGAAAACTCCACTGTGTTAGATGAGACTTTCACAAGTCTGCCTTGCGCGTAGACGACAAAGCCGTTTCCCCTGGTGGAGATAGCCAACGGCGACGATTCGCTTTCCCACCTACTTAATACCCTGTTGATTTCATTCGATAATATGTTCATCTAATTTGATGGCGTCCTTACACCGCGAAAGAAGTTTGCCGACGCTGTTGTTAAAGAACTTAACCTGAAAGTAGATGGGGATTAAATCACAAAATGAAAAACGCTGCACCATTAGGAGACTACCCACCACCTTAATACTTTGCGGCTTGTCTGTTGTTTCGTTATACTTAAACCTCACCTCGTGTCATCCGAACATGAGTCGTCGGCAGAAGATGCAGGCCATCTAAATGTCTGGCGGTTACAGGCTCTTCCTAAAAGGCGGTTTCAAGAATTATGTACGAACTTCCCAAGGATCAAATGACGGACACGGAAAAAGCTATCCTGCGAAGATTGCGCGTCTGGATAGTGGCGCTCGTAGCGGCGTCTCTGGTCGCAGGCATAGGCGTGGGAGCTTTCCTCACGGGTAAGCCCACTCGCGCGCAAAGTGAAGCACAGGTGGCGCACGCGCCCGAAGCGCTCTCGGCTTCGTTCGCGGAGATAGCCAAGCACGTGGAGCCTGCCGTCGTTAATATTGATACGGTAACGACCGCGCCGGAAATCGCAGACGACAGCGACGAGGACGGGCAAGGTCAGGATCAGGCGTCGCGCTCTATGCTTGACCAACTGCGCAGGCAGGTGCGCAGACCTGCGCGCGGCGTCGGCAGCGGATTCATTGTTGATGCTAAGGGTCTCATACTTACCAACCAGCACGTAGTTCAAGGCGCGACGCGCATCAACGTGCGCCTTCAATCGGGCGAGCAGTTTCGCGGCAAGGTCGTTGGCACGGACGAAGAGACAGACCTTGCGGTGATTAAGGTAGAGTCCACGCACGACCTGCCTGTTGTTAAGCTGGGCAATTCCGACGACGTGCAGGTTGGCGATTGGGTGCTCGCCATCGGCTCGCCTTTCGGACTTGACCAGACCGTGACAGCCGGAATCATCTCGAAGAAGGAGCGCGAGACGCGCTACTTCACAAGCTTCCAACGCTTTCTACAGACCGACGCCGCTATCAATCGCGGCAACTCCGGCGGGCCGCTCGTCAACATGCGCGGCGAAGTCATAGGAGTCAATTCGCAGATAGCAACCTCCACAGGCGATTACAACGGCATAGGCTTCGCTCTGCCTGCGAACGAAGCATCATTCGTTTACAAGCAGATCATGGCTCAGGGGCGTGTGAGGCGCGGTTACCTCGGCATCTTCCTTGATTCAGTGAAATCGGAGTACGCGCATGTTTACGGACTACAGGATGCGCGCGGCGCTATCGTGATGGACGTGCGCGATCAGGATGGCCCTGCGGCGAAAGCCGGAATTCAGGCCAACGACGTGATAATCGAATTCAACGGCCAGCCTGTAGAGAACGCGCAGGACTTAATCAACAAAGTCGCATCAACGCCCGTAGGCCAGACGGCGGCAATCGCTTACCTGCGCGACGTTAATAACCACATGGAGCGGCGCACGGCAAACGTCACGGTGGGCGAGCGCCCGGCAAGCCTCGCGCCGCATGAAGAAGAGTCGCCGGATCAGCAGAAGAGGAATCAGCCGCAAGCCGCTGCCAACAACAGCGTCAAGCTCGGCCTGACACTGGCAGAGTTGACGCCGCAGATGGCTAGCGAGAATCACCTGATCGGCATTCGCGGCCTCTTCGTCAAGGACGTTGACCCCAGCGGAATCCTGATGGACGCAAGCCCGGATGCGTTCCCGCTCATCAGAGAAGGCGACGTAATCACGCGCATCAACCGCGTGCCCGTCTCCACGCTCGCAGAGTTTCAGCGCGTCGTTGACAATCTGAAAGCGGGCGACCCCGTAGTGCTCAACGTCTCGCGCTGGAATCACGAAAGCGAGCGCGTAGAGCAGCGCATAGTGCAATTCACTTACCAGTGATAAGTGATGAGTGATAAGTGATAAGAAAGAGCAAGAGGCTTTCTCTTATCACTCATCACTTATCACTCATCACTCATCACGTTCTTATGGTACAAGCGAAAAAAGCTCTCAGTAAAAAGAGCGGGCGCGGGGCGGTTGCTTCTGCGCGCTCTTCTTCGCAGACGAAAACCTATCACAACTATATAGGCGGCGAGTGGGTCAAATCTGAGTCGGGCGAGTTCTTCGAGAACCTGAACCCTGCGGACACGCGCGATTGTGTAGGGCGCTTTCCGGTTTCGACGAAAGAGGATGTTGACCGCGCCGTAGCATCTGCGCGCGAAGCGTTTGATCGCTGGCGTCGCACGCCTGCGCCGCGTCGCGCCGAGATTCTTTTCCGTCTGGGCAATATTCTCATCGAGAAGAAAGACAGGCTCGCGCAAGAGATGACGCGCGAGATGGGAAAGGTTCTAAAGGAGACTGGCGGCGACGTGCAGGAGGCGATTGATTGCACCTTCTACACAGCGGGCGAGGGGCGCAGGCTGCACGGCTTCACTACGCCCGCAGAGATGCCTGACAAGTTCGCCATGTGCGTGCGCCAGCCAGTAGGGTTGTGCGGGTTGATTACGCCCTGGAATTTTCCCATGGCGATTCCTTCGTGGAAATTGATTCCGGCGCTGGTGTGCGGCAACACTGTCGTCATCAAGCCAGCGGAAGACACGCCGCTCTCGTCAATCAATCTGGTCAAAGCTTGCGAAGAGGCTGGCGTTCCCGCAGGCGTAGTCAACATCGTGACCGGCTACGGCGAGACCGCAGGAGCGGCGATTACCGCTCATCCTGATTTGCGTCTTATCTCATTCACAGGCTCTACCGAAACCGGGCGCGTCGTCGCATCAACCTGCGCAGAGCGAAACGCAATCTGCTCGCTTGAGATGGGCGGCAAGAACGCCATCATCGTTCTGGACGACGCGGATGTTGATCTTGCGGTTGAAGGCGCAATCTGGGGCGCGTTCGGAACTTCAGGACAACGCTGCACTGCCTCGTCTCGTCTCATCGTTCACAAGAAAGTTTACAAAAGGTTCGTGCAGAAACTGGTCGAGCGCGCAAGGGGTTTGCGCGTGGGCGACGGCTCGGATGCAAAGACGGAGATGGGGCCTGTCATTAACGCCGACGCGGTTCACAAAGTTATGGGCTACATCGAAGTGGGCCAACGTGAAGACGGAGCGCGCCTGGCCTGTGGCGGGAATCGTTTGATTAAGGCCGAGCACGCGCACGGCTACTTCATAGAGCCTACAGTCTTCGCTGACGTTGCGCCGGACATGCGCATAGCTCAGGAAGAAATCTTCGGGCCTGTGACTTCTGTTATCCCTGTAAGTTCGCTTGAAGAGGCGATTGAGATTACGAACGGCGTGCGATACGGATTGTCGGCTGCCATCTACACGCAGGACGTGAATCGCGCTTTCCACGCCATGAACGAAACGTACACAGGAATATTCTACGTCAACTCTTCTACCATAGGCGCGGAAGTTCACCTGCCGTTCGGCGGCACGAAAGCGACGGGCAACGGCCACCGCGAAGCAGGAACGCAGGTGCTGGATATTTTCTCTGAATGGAAATCTGTGTACGTTGACTACAGCGGAAGACTTCAGCGTGCGCAGATAGATTCGATTGAGTCGCAGTAGAGAAGAGGTCAGAGGTTAGAGGCTAGAGGTCAGTAATTGGCTTTTAGTCTCGACTGGCGTTCTCATGACAGATAAAGTGCAGATTAAAAGCCACAGAGATTTAGTAGCATGGCAAAAGGCTATGGACTTAGTGGCGCATGTCTATGAGATAAATAAAAACTTTCCCAAAGATGAACTGTATGGATTAACAAACCAGATGCGTCGCGCAGCAGTCTCAATTCCGGCGAATATAGCAGAAGGGCAGGGAAGGAGATCAAAGAAAGAGTTTCAGCAGTTCTTGGGTAATGCGAGAGGGTCTTTATTAGAACTAGATACGCACCTGGAATTATCCCGTCGGTTTGGTTACATAGAACTTAGACAATACTCTGAGGTACAAACTCAGATTCGAGAGGTGGGTCGTTTGATCAATGGCTTATTGCGTGCACTGAGCACCGACCTCTGACCTCTAACCTCTAGCCTCTGGAGAGAAAAATGATTGTCGGACTTCCGAAAGAGATTAAGGACAATGAGTACAGAGTCGGTTTGACTCCTGCCGGTGTGCGCGCGTTGACGGATGCAGGGCACAGGGTCGTGGTTGAACGAAGCGCTGGCGAAGGCTCCGGCTTCGAGGATTCGCTCTATCAACACGCGGGCGCAACCATACTTGGTTCTGCGGACGAGATTTGGGCCGAAGGCGAGATGATAGTGAAAGTGAAAGAGCCTATAGCGCCCGAATACACACGCATGCGCGAAGGCCAACTGCTATTCACTTAT
>DATHJK010000554.1:0-2969 GCA_035316225.1 Pyrinomonadaceae bacterium | reverse complement strand
CCGCCAGAGACGCCCGCGCAAGCGACTTCACCCGTTCAGACTGCGCCCGCGTTCGTCACGGTCACGGTTGACGGGCACGATTATCAAGTGCCTATGAACAGCACGCTGGAAGTTCCCGTCAGACGCAAGGGAGGCCGCGTCAAAGTCACCGTGCGTTCCGCTCCGCAATGACGAGCGGCGGCGCGAGTTTAAAGACCACGTTGTAGCGTGATGGATAAGCATACCGTTGGAAAGCTGGTGTGGTGTGGCTTGATGGTATGCTGCATCCTGGCCTTCTATTCAAACTGTAAAGCGTTGGCTGACGGTGAAATCAGTTACAGCCGCACAGGCTCTTTTCAGTCCAAGATGATCAGGAGGCAAGACAATCCCGCAAGATTCAAAGCATTCATGATTGGCTCGTTTTTTCTGAACGCAGTCTTCTTCATCTTCCTGATACTTTTCGGAATCGTAGCTTTCTTCTGGTCATAAGCATCCTCTGTCAGTACCGCAGGCGGTACTGACCTGAGCTATACGCAACCCGATATAATTCGCAGGCTGTGCGTGTGAAGACGCAAAAGAGTTATACCCTTCAGGTTTTGATTCTCTGGCGCTTGACCGCAACGGTTATAGCGGCCTAGCATGCATTCAGAATCAATCAAGCCCCCGAATTAAAAGAACGTAAGGTTGGAATCTGGAGGTGTCTGATGGTGGACGAAAGCAAGAAGTGTAAGCATCCGAGTTGCGACTGCACAGTGTCGGGCGACGACGATTACTGTAGTGAATACTGCCGCGAAGCGCGCGACCTGACGGAGATTGGCTGCGGCTGCGAGCATCCATCCTGTCGTTGAAAAGCATGGATGAGGAAAAGCCGTGAATAGTGGGCGGTAGGGAAAATCAACATTGAACATAAAGAGGCGGCGATGCGAAGCTTTCTACTTCCGCATCGCCGTTTCTCTTTGTGAATCGAAGCGGCGGGGCAAGCCCGCTACGGATGAATCCGCGCCGGTGAGTTTCGTGTTAAAGTAGTAGCACAAAAAAGATGAGTCTCTTCAGCGACAGCATTTCAACTCATAGAAGAGCGCGGACGGCTGCGTCTGATGCGCGAGTCGTGGCGCGCCTGCGCGAGATAGTGGGCGCGCAGAATGTTCTGGTTGATCCCGAAAAGGTAGAACCTTATGCGCAGGATGCCATCAAAGAGAAATTTCCGCCAGAGGCTGTTGTGCTGCCGCGCACTGCCGACGAAATCTCCGCTGTCATGCTGCTTGCGAATCAGGAGCGCTTTCCGGTTACAGCGCGAGGCGGTGGCGTGGGCTACACAGGGGGCGCTGTGCCTGTAGAAGGCGGCGTCGTCATAGGCACAGACCGTATGAACGAGATTAAGGAGATTAGCGCGGACGATCTCTACGCAGTGGTCGAGCCGGGCGTGACGACCTACGCGCTTCAACAGTCCGTAGAAGCGCACGGACTTTTCTATCCGCCCGACCCGGCCTCTTACAAAAATTCTTACATTGGCGGAAACATTGCGGAGAACGCTGGCGGTATGCGCTCTGCGAAGTACGGTGTGACGAAAAATTACGTGCTTGGTCTGGAAGTGGTGACGCCTACGGGCGAGATCATACGAACTGGAGGGAAGACGAGCAAGAACGTCGTGGGTTTTGATTTGACGGGATTGATGTGCGGCTCGGAAGGGATGCTCGGCATCATCACAGAGGCGACGCTGAAGCTGTTGCCTCTGCCCGAAGCCACAGCAACCTTGCGCGCGACGTTTCACTCAATGCGCGAAGCCTGCGCCTGCGTTCCCGCATTCACGCGAGCGCGCATCACGCCCGTTGCGATTGAAGTGTTGGACAGAAGCTCAATAAACGCCGTCGAATCCGAATTCGCTTTCGGACTGGCGCGTGACGCGGACGCTCTTCTTCTGGTCTCTGTTGACGGGTCGGAAATGGAAGTCGAGCGGGCTGCAAACATCGTCGAGGGGGTATTGCGCGGGGGCGGAGGCCGTGATGTGCTTCACGCGCGAGCGCGTGAAGACGAAGATCGTCTGTGGGACGTGCGCCGCGCTCTCTCGCCCGCGATTAAGAAGTACGGGACGCTCAAATTCAACGAGGATGTGGTCGTGCCGCGCTCGCGCGTGCCTGAGCTTATAGAGCTTGTTGGAGAGATAGGGAAGCGTTACAGCACTTTCGTCGTCAACTTCGGACACGCTGGCGACGGCAACATTCACGTCAACTTCATGTGCGACCGCGAAGACCGCGAAGCGGTGGCACGAGCGCGCGAGGCAGTGCGTGAAACTTTCGCGGTTGCCATCGCTCTGGGCGGAACAATCAGCGGCGAGCACGGCATAGGCTACGTCAAAGCGCAGTACATGGGCATGGCGCTGGGCGAGCAGACAATCGAAACGATGCGACGAATCAAACGCGCGCTTGATCCGAATGGGATTTTGAATCCGGGGAAGATGTTCATATAAAAGTCTGGAGTCTAGGAGTCTGTAGTCAGAAGAAAAGCTTTTGACTCCAGACTCCAGACTCCAGACTCCAGACTCCAGACTTTATGATTTCGTTACTCGTAGAGCTTCAGAGATTAAAGAGTCTTGACCGGACGGGTTGGACTCTGCGCGGGGCTGCGCCGGGTGCCGAGAGTGTGGCGGCGCACTCGTATGGTGTCGTTGTGGCGGCGATGCTGTTGGGCGACGAAGTGAGAGCGCGCGGAGTTGAGATTGACGTGGAGCGGCTTTTGAGAATTGCCGTCATGCATGATTGGGCTGAGGCTCGCGTGGGCGATATGCCGCGCACGGCTACGGAATACTTCGGGGCGGACGTGAGAAGACGAGCCGAGCGCGCGGCCTTTGATGACATGGTGGGCGAGCGCGGTCAGAAGTTTGATTACGGCGAGCTGCACGCGGATTATGAGGAGCGCGCGAGTCTGGAAGCTCGTCTGGTAAAGGCCGCAGACATCGTTGACCTGCTTGTTCAGGCGCTGGCGTTCGAGCG
>DATHJK010000553.1:0-8186 GCA_035316225.1 Pyrinomonadaceae bacterium | reverse complement strand
TCGACGCCGCAACTTTCAGCCAGCTTCGCCGTTTCTACAGCATTGATAGTGTGGTCGTAGTAGCCCGCGCGAATCTTTACAGTCAGCGGAATGCTGATGGCCTTCTTAATCTCCGTAAGAATTCCTTCCAGCCGCGTGTAGTCGCGCAAGAGGCCGGAGCCTCCGCCGTGCTTCACAACTTTCGGCGCGGGGCAGCCGCAGTTTATGTCCAGAATGTCAGCGCCCACTTCTTCGGCCATCTCAGCAGCCATGCGCATTCTTTCAGGCTGGCCGCCGAAAATTTGAACGGCGAACGGGCGCTCCTCCTCGAAGAAACGCATCTGCCGTTTCGATTTGGGATTGCTGCGCGTCAACCCTTCGACAGAGATGAATTCGGAGACGGTGAGACCTATGCCGCCGCGCCGCTTGAGAAGACGGCGGAAAGAGATGTCCGTCACGCCAGCCATAGGCGACAGAATAAGCGGCGGGCTTATCTCAACGTCTCTGATCTTGAAAGGCTTCATAACTTTTAATCGAACGAGCGGCTTCAGGCGAAAAGCTTCTATCTTCTGGTTACGACGAGCGTGGCAACGTAGGAGTTTTTATTAATATTTTGATTCGCGCGCGGATAAGGCTCCAGCTTCACCAGCTTGATTTCGTAGCCCATTGATGTCGCGCTCTGCCCGTTTAACTCCGTACTCAACTCGACCGAATCCGAATCACCATTCGCTTTACTCAAGTTAAGCGAGATTCGCGCGCGCCCCGCTTGAATGCACTGCACTCCCTGCGGGCAGCGTGAATCTTCAGGCACTGACTTGAACTCTACACGTAGTCCCTCTTCACGAAAGCCTACATTCTGCCCCATCTTAATTTTGAATTCGCGCCCAAGCTGCACGCCCTTAGCCTCGCAAGAGCGCTCTGCCAGACCTAGAGCGAGCGAGATGATGATTGTGATGATTGTTAGTCTCATCGTTTAGACGCTCAGAGTTGTTTGCCCGTCAACGTTCTTTTCGTTCTCAGGCTCATCCAGCCGCTCTCCTGTTTCCAACTCAATCGCCACTCGCGCATATTGAGCAGCCTGACGCGCAGCCGTGCGCGCCAGTCCTATGTCGCCGCGCGCCATCGCTTCCAGCGCGGCCTCGCCCATCTCTACGGCTGTCGCTCGCACCTGCGCTATCTGATTCCGTGTTATTTCATCCATAGCTTTTCGTCTGAAAGCCCCTTGATATTAAACTAATCCAGCCGCCGCCGTTGACAACGCTAGTGGGCATCAACTAGCTTCAACTGAACCGTCAAATTATAACAATGCAACTCAAAGTTATCCAAAGCGTTGGAATTATTACGACACTGCTTTATGCCGCCGCAATCGTCTGGCTCTACGCGACCGAGCCGCGCACATTTCACGAAGTCGCAACGAATACGCAGGTCGCCGCCGGAACTTACCAGATAGACCAGCAGAGATTCAATGCAGGGCTTGATCTATTCAGGCGCGAGCAGTTTCGCGCGGCGCGCGAAGAATGGAGAATGGCCGACACTGCACAGCGCGACGCTCGCACACAATTCTACATCGCATACAGCTTTTATAGAGAAGGATGGGGGCGCGTTTACAACGACGATGCTCTGTTCAAGCAAGGGTTGGATGCCGTCAATCGCTCTATAGCTCTTTCTGAAGGTGGCGCGCTCTCGATTGATGATCCAGATTTACAGATGAGGACGCCCGCAGAGTTGAAGGCCGAACTGGAGCAAGGACAGGAGCATTCGCTGGGCGATCTCAACCCGCTGAAAATTTTTCGCAAGCGTAAGTGATATGTAATAGAGCCGGAGCATGCAGATTCGATGAAGAAGATTCAAGAGAGAAATCGCGCGCTTGTTTCATACGTCGCGCTGCCCTGGATTTTTCTGACGGTGGCGCTGCTGGGCGGCGTGCGCGTTAGCGCGGAGGAGCATGCATTCGTCTTCTTCCCGCCGCCTCTAGTCGCGCTGATTCTGGCAATGCTGCTGATGGTGTGGTTCGCGCGCGGCTCACTCATTGAATTCAATCGCTGGCTGGAATTGCGCCAGCCCATGCTGACGCTCTTTTCTAATCTGCTTACGCTCGCAGCGCTCTTCTTCGCCTCTGCGCAAGTCTTCAATTCCGTATTGCCGGAGAGCGGGCTTCTTCACTGGCTCTTCTCGTTCTTCTTTCTCTGGACGCTCTGGAACAATCTGTTCTCTTCTTTCGATGCGCGCCGTCTTTTGCGAAGCCTTGCAGTTCTATTCGGCACGGCATTCGTTCTAAAACACCTGTTGCTCGCAAGCCTCTATGCGCCAGACGGCGGGGTGCTCAGGCGCATTGCCGGTGTCGTCTTGCAGGGCGCGTCGCTCGGCACACTGGACGCTCAGGCTTTCGCGCCTGCGACCGGATACATCTCCTTCTTCACGCTGGCGCTTTACGTAGCCGGTCTGCTGCTCGTCGAGCCATCGCAAGTTGGTAGCGCAAACGTAGGCATTGATAAAGTCGTTCGCGCTTACTTGAGTCTCAATGAAGCAGAGCGACTGGAAGCACGCGCATCTATTCTTGAAGATGAGTTGGACGAAGTGACGAAAGTGAGAGCCAGGATCGAAGAGTGATAAGATCGCTTTTGCTGCTCTTTATTCTTTGAAGCTGTTTGAAATTTCAAGAACATTTAGCCCCTATGCGGCTTTCTCAAGCTGCTGCTTGAAATTGAAGAGGCCGCATGAATCTCAAACTCATGCGGCCAACAATCGCACCCAACCTTTGGTGCGCGCCCGGGGTGAGTAAAATCTACCAGTTCACAACCAGTTCGTCCGTCATCTGCCATTCAGGAACGTCCTGCCGTATGGTCGCGCGGTGCAGACGTTCCGGTTCTCCCAGCAAGCGTCCTGCTCCCATAGCCACAGCCGAGAGCGGGTCGTCCGCCACTACTACATGAAGGCGAAGCTCTTTCTGCAATCTCTCGGGCATACCATCAAGGAGCGCTCCGCCGCCCGTCAAAATAATTCCCGTGTGATAAATATCTGCGGTCACGTCCGGCTGCGAATCTTCTATGACGCGGCGCACGCCCGTTATTATCTCCGCTAGCACAGGCTCTAAAGCCTCGCGCGCTTCCGTCGAAGATATTTCTTCCGCCTTCGCGCTCCCGTCCGTCAGGTCTTTGCCGACGACTTCCATGCGCGTCTCGCCAGAAACTTTTTCGTTGTCGTCGCGCGCCGTGCCCAACTCCTTCTTAACCATCTCTGCCGTGCGCTCGCCAATCTGCATAGCATATTTGTTGCGCACGTAATCGCGCACCGCTTCGTCCATAGCGTTGCCTGCGGCTCGCAAGCTTGTAGAAGAGACAACGGCAGCGGAAGCCACTATCGCCACGTTGGTTGTGCCGCCGCCAATGTCAACTACGAGGTGCGCGCGCTCGTCTCCGAAATCAAGCCCTGCGCCGAGCGCAGAAGCAAGTCCTTCATCAACCAGATCAACGCGCGCGGCCTTTGCATCGCGCGCAGCATCAACGACCGAGCGGCGTTCGAGCGTAGTGCTTGAGCCGGGCACGCCTATAACCATGTGGCTGCGTCTGTGATGACCGTTGTGCACGCGGCCTATAAACGCCTTGAGCATCTTTTCCGTAACTTCAAAATTATCAATCGTGCCACCGCGTATCGGCCTGAATACTTCCGCGTCAAACGGCTCGCGCCCCAGCATCTTGTAGGCTTCTGCGCCAACGGCCAGAACTTCGCCCGTGTACTTATGAACAGCAACCGCCGACGGCTCGTTCAGTACAATGCCCCGCCCCGGAGCGAAGATGAGCGTGTTAACCGTTCCCAGATCAATCGCCAGATCGTCCGTGAAAAGATTACCTAGAATGTTCATGTTGCTAAAACTCCCGAAAACCTTTGCCCAACTTGCCTGGATACAGTCCAACTATCCCTGTTGAGATTTGGCAACTAGCATGCCAGCCCCACATGACGCAAAAAACTTCAGCAGCGTTCTCTTCTGAAACAATCCGAAGCGCGAAGTTGAGCAAGCGCGCTCGAAAAGCGAACGCATTGAAGAGCAAGGCTCAAGGCCGAAAGGATGAGGTATGAAAGAGCATTCAAATGAATGATTATTCTTTACGCCCTCATTCTTCCGGCCCTCAGCCTTGCTCTTCAGTCGAGAGTGACTTGTCTTCTATGATTTCGTAGAGGTTTGAGGCTTCCGTGCGAGAGACCTGTTTCGTATTGGGCACCACGAGCACGCGCAGAGTGAGCAATCGGTTGTGGCGGCGCAAGATTATAGAGTCGCCCACGCGAACTTCGCGCGACTGCTTAGCCCTGACGCCGTTCACGCTAACTGCGCCAGCCTCACACATCGCTTGCGCCACAGCACGCCGCCCGCACAAACGACTCGCTTTCAGAAACAGATCAAGACGCATAAGAAGAGTGATGAGTGATGAGTGATGAGTGATGAGTGATGAGTGATGAGTGATGAGTGATAAGTGGAAGACAAAAGCTTTTTCTTATCACTTATCACTCATCACTTATCACTCTCTATTACGGTCTTCTAGTCGGCTGTTGCTGCTGCTGTTGTTGTTGATGCTGCTGCTGTTGGGTGGTGGCGTTGGTGGTCGTCGTTGCTGCTGCGGGAGTCTGGTTGGTCGTGCCCGCTGCGTTCGTTGTGCCTGGCGTGTTGCTTGACGTGCTGCCTGCGCCGCTACGATTCGTGCTGGGCTTCAGGAAAGGCTCGACCGCAGCGCGATAGGTGTCGGAGATTTTTATGTAGGCATCGTCGCGCAGCTTCTGAATGTAAGCTTCGCGCTCGCGCGGCGCGCGTTCCTGAAGCATGGCTTCGCGCACATGATTCTCGTTGAACACAGGGTCGCCGCCCGGCGTGCGGTCGTCAACATGAAGTATCAGGTAGCCGTCGTCAAGACGAATAGGGTCTGTGACGCCGCCTTTCTGAACGCTCTTAAGCGCGTCCACTATCTTCTGGTTGAGCGTGCCCGGAGCTATCTCGAATGTTCCGAGCTTGCCCTTATTCTGCGGAGCAGTGCGCTGGCCGCTCTCGTCCGTGCGCTCTGAATTTGCAACTGCCAGCGCCGCGAAATCCGCGCCGGGCTGGCGCGCCTGCGTTACCAGTTGCTGCGCTCTGGTGCGAACCTCGCCTTCAGGTCTTCCGGCCAGCGAGATAAAGATTTCCGAAAGCGCAACGCTCTCGTTGCGGCGGAAGACTTCGCGGTGCGCGTCATAGTAGCGGTGCAGCTCGTCCGTGCTGAAGCCGTAGTAGAGTCGCGCGTCAACCTCGCGGCTCAAGACCATCTGCTTCATGATCTCCGTGCGGAGCGACTGTCGTATGCCGGAAAGGCTCTGGCCCAGTTGAGCCAGAGCGCGCTCAAGCTCTTCAATCGAATTCAAGTGGTTCTCGTGCATTACATCAACGATGCGCTTGTTGACTTCTTCTTCGACATCGTTTGAGTAGTTCAGTTCTTTCCCTTTTTGCAGGAGCAACTGGTCTGTGATGAGTATGGCAATCAATTCGGGCTGGCGGCGCATGACCTCTTCCCTTGCCTGCTGCTCGCTCACGCCGCGCTGTTTCTGTGCCTCAATAGCGTCCTGAATCTCCTGCTTGACCTGCGAGAGCGTAATGACCTCGTTATTAACCTGCGCAACCACCTCGTCAACGACGACGGGTTCGCTCTCCTGCGCGCGCGTGGCGGGGGCACTAATGAATGCCAGGACAATCAGCAATGCAGAAGGCCACACAAGCTTCGATAAAAATAGTTTCATAAGACTCCTTAAAGATTTTGAGTGCGCGGTCGGGGAAGACGAATCTTTCATTTTATAACGCTTCGCATTTGCATTGACATCATCGAAGTCGTTGAGCACCGAGCGGAAACTGCTATTTTCCGTGCCAACGCAAGCGCAAACCGTGATAAGAATTCGGAAGCCAGTAGTCAGGAGCCAGAATAAAGTTTCTCCCGAATTCCTTCTGGCTCCTGACTACTGGCTTCCGGCTCCTACATCTTAATCTCCCGCGCCGATTTTGAGCAACACGGCGCGAGCGGTTTCGAGGCTGCGTTCCGCTTCCTCATCGTCCAGGTCAAGGCGAAGAACGCCCGTCGGCGAAAAGCTCGCGCCCCCATGCTCCTGTATAAATTTCATAAGCTTTTCGGGCGCAACGCGCGCACGCTCGCCAAGCTTGATTGCCATTCCGGTCGGCGTGCGGTCAATGGAGACGACGCCTATCTCTTCAGAAATTCGTCGCAGGCGAGCATAATCGAAAAGACGCTCGACCGATTCCGGCAGACGACCGTAGCGGTCTTGAGTTTCGGCGCGAATGCTTCTGAGAGTCTCTTCGTCGCGCGCAGACGACGTGCGTTTGTAAGTCCTGAGCCGCTGCCCCATGTCCGAGACGTAGCTTTCGGGAATGGCAACATCCACGCCCAGGTTTATAGAAACGCTCGTCTCGTCTTCGACCGTTTCGCCCCTGAGTTCCGCGACAGTTCGTTCCAGCATCTGCGTGTAAAGATCGAAGCCGAGCGCGTCCATGTGTCCCGATTGCTCGCCGCCCAGCAGGTTGCCAGCGCCGCGAAGCTCAAGGTCAAGCGCAGCTATGCGGAACCCTGCGCCCAAATCTGAGAACTCGCGTATGGCTGCCAGACGGCGGCGCGCTATGGGCGATAACCCTTGCTCCGACGGAATCAACAGATAGGCGTAAGCTCTTCGATTCGAGCGCCCCACACGACCGCGCAGTTGATAAAGCTGAGAAAGACCGTATGCGTCGGCACGGTTTATGATGATGGTGTTGGCGCGCGGGATGTCTATGCCGTTCTCTATGATGGTGGTCGCAACCAGCACGTCCGATTTGTAATCAACGAAATCCAGCATCACGCGCTCCATCTCGCGCTCGTTCATCTGCCCGTGCGCTACGGCGATGCGGGCCTGTGGCACCAATCGTTTGACCAGCGCGGCGATTGTTTCAATTGATTCGACGCGGTTATGTATGAAGAAGACCTGGCCGCCACGCGCAAGCTCAAGTTCGATTGCGGATTTGATGACCGATTCCGAGAACTGAACGACCTGAGTTTGAATCGCCAGGCGGTCGCGCGGCGGAGTCTCAATCAAAGACATATCGCGCAAACCCATCAGCGACATGTTGAGGGTACGCGGAATGGGCGTTGCCGATAGCGTCAGGACATCAACGCGCTTCTTCAACTGCTTCAATCTCTCTTTGTGCGCGACGCCGAAACGCTGCTCCTCGTCAACAACCACCAGACCCAAATCTCTAAACTTCACATCCTTCGAGAGCAGACGATGCGTGCCTATGATTACGTCAATCTCTCCGCCCTCGACTTTTTTAACCTCCTCCTTCTGCTCTTTCGTAGAACGAAAACGCGAAAGCAGTTCTATCTTCACGGGGAACGCGGCGAAGCGCGAGCGGAATGTTTCGTAGTGCTGGTAAGCGAGCACAGTAGTGGGCGCAAGCACTGCGACCTGCTTGCCGTCCATCACCGCCTTGAACGCCGCACGCATGGCAACTTCAGTCTTGCCGTAGCCCACGTCGCCGCAGAGCAGACGATCCATAGGCACGGCCTCTTCCATGTTGTGCTTCACATCTTCAATCGCCGTCTCCTGATCCGGCGTCAGCACGTACTCGAAGCCTTCCTCGAACTCGTCCTGCCACGGGCTGTCACCGGAAAATGCGTAACCTCCCACCAGCTTTCTCTCAGCGTAAAGACGAAGAAGCTCGTCCGCCATGTCGCGCATAGCGCGCTTAGCTTTGGCCTTAGTCTTCTGCCACCCCAGCCCGCCCAGACGATCAAGCTGCGGCGTGTGCCCTTCCGCGCTCGAATACCTTTGTACAAGGTCTAATCTTTCGACGGGCACGTAAAGCTTCGCATCATCCGCGTAATAGAGCAGCATGAACTCGCCGCGCTTATTCGCTCCCAAATCTAAAGTCTGAAGCCCATCGAAGCGAGCAATGCCGTGATCCACGTGAACGACATAATCACCGACTTTCAGATCACGAAAGTCTGAAAGAAACGCAGCCGTTTTAGACTTACGTTTCTTCTTCTGACTCGTCGTTGTCATGCCCGGCGCGCGTCTTTCAATCGCGCCAGCGCTCGCTTCATCGAAAATATCGCTTTCGATATGGACTATGAATCCTGCGCCCGGCAACTCGAACCCGCCTGACAATCTGCCGGGCACGGCGATGCTCGCGCCTCTCGCTTCTATCG
>DATHJK010000552.1:0-10108 GCA_035316225.1 Pyrinomonadaceae bacterium | reverse complement strand
TGGGGAATCTATCGCTACGACGTGCTGCCCGACCGCGTGGTCGCTTACCTGTGGCCGCAGGGCGGAGGCACGCGCTTTAGTTTCAAGTTCCGACCGCGCTTCGGGTTAACGGCTCAATCAGCGCCGTCAACCGTCTACGATTACTACAACCCGGAGGCCAGAGTCGTGCTTGCGCCGACGAGGTTCGTTGTCAGATGATGCAGGAGCGAGTCTGACAAAAACGCGCAAGAAAATTTTCTTGCGCGCGTTCATTCGCCGTGCCGGGCGGTAAAGTCAGGAACTTTTCTTACGGCGGCGCGTCTAATGCTTAAAGCCCGCGAGACGTGGCGGCCTAAAAAGCTTTCAGAGGTGAATTTCATGCGGCGCTCTCTCTACCTTATCGTTGCGATTCTGACATTCGGCCTGGGCACAGCTCTGGTGATTCTCTTCTCTGCGAAATATTACATGCATAAACCGGCTGCGCCCGCAGAGACGCAGAGCGTTGAGGCTGTGCCGCCCCTCGTTACCGAAGAGTCGGACGAGTACGCAGTCTTCTCAGCCGCGCTCATAGAGAGGTATGGGGCGAGGACGGACAGGCTCATCGTCATCAGAAACTACGCGGGCGGCTGTAACTCTATCGGCTACGATCCCACCCTGCCCGAAGACGGGCGCGGGATGCCGGACGTGCCCGCAGACCTCTACCGGGAATTCAGAACGAAGAATAAGCAATGCATGAATCTTGAAGGGCGATTTGATTTGAGCGTTCCGCACGCAAACTCGGACTTCAGCATTTCGTACACCTTCATTAGCGACGAAGAACTGAGAGAGCTTGAAGGGCATAAGAGCAGCGGCGCGATTACCTTCTGGCCTGATTTCTACAGGAAGTATAAGAACTCTGACGGCCTCATAGCTTTTTCGAGAGTGGCGTTCGACCCCACGCTGGAGCACGCGCTCCTGTTCGTCAGCCACTCGTGTGATTCTACGTGCGGCGAAGGCTACTTCGTCCTGCTGGGTAAAGAGCAGGGCAAATGGAGAGTTAAGAAAAGAGTCGGAGTCTGGATTTCTTGAAAGGTTGAAGCGCCTTCTCTTATCAACAGAATGACTTCTCTCACGCCATAAGTGATAACCGGTTTATATAGTGGCGGTAGATATACGAGCGTTAGATAGCCGCCGAATCATTGACTTTTACCGTCAACTCGGAATAGAAAGCCTCACGCTCTTTCCATTCCCCTGAGGAGTCATTAAACATATGAAAAGAATTCTAGCCGTCGCGCTCCTTGCGCTCGCGGCCTATTTCCCCGCGCAAGTAAGCGCATCGTTTAGAGCCAACACGAGCAGTGTTGCCAGAAGTTCGAGCAGAGCAAGAGTGCAAGCGCCGGACGCTGAGTTCAAGCTGCTGCTGGAGCAATTCTACGCGGCATGGAGCACGCTTAATGCCGACAACGCTGCGCGATTCTACGCCAGAGACGCGGACTTGATCTTTTTCGATATAGCTCCGCTCGAATATCACGGCTGGGAGGAATATCGCACAGGATTCAAACAGGTCGCAGAGCAGTTCTCGTCCTTGAAATTGGCGTCCAACAATGATCTGAAAGTCACCAGGCGCGGTAACATCGCGTGGACGACGAGCACATTTCACGTGACGGGCGCGCAGAAGAACGGACAGGCGGTTGACCTCACATGCCGCCACACGCTTATATGGGAGCGTCGCGGGCGTCGCTGGCTCATAGTACATGAGCACGTCTCAGTCCCGTTGCCTAGCTAGAAAAGAAGGTGAATGGTGAATGGTGAATGGAAAAAGCATCATCCATTTGCCATTTACTATTTACCATTTACCCCTTAAAGTTGTTGTGCTATGAACGAAGAGCGTAGAGAAGAAGAGCGCGTTATCAAGTCGTTTGAAGTGAAGTGGGAGGGGGAGACCGGCAGCTACACTTCGCGCATAGGCGACATCTCTACGGGCGGCTGCTTCATAGACACGCTCGCCGCCGTAGAGGTCGGCGACTTCATTTCCCTCTCCATCAAAAAGCCCGACGGTAAATGGCTCACCATTGGCGGCGAGATCGTATCCTATTACCCCAACATAGGCTTTGGCGTCAGCTTTACCTTACTCACCGATGACGAAGAGCGACAGTTGTTGCGGTTGATAGATGGCTGAAGCTACTTGCCGACTCACTCCGATTTCTGATACACAATTCAAGCGTTTCCCTTCAAGGCTTCCCAGAATCAGCTTTTCGGGCTTCTTTTACGTTTTAGAGGAGATCAAGGGTCATGTCTTCCGTAACTCCGAACATAGAGTCAGTGCTACACGAAGCGCGCGTCTTTCCGCCGCCGGAAGAGTTTGCTGAAAACGCGCACGTGCGCTCTATGGAGGAGTTGGAGCGCCTTCGCGTTGAGGCTCACAACGCGCCGGAAGAGTTCTGGGCGAGACTTGCCGAAAGTGAGTTGCAATGGTTCAGGAAGTGGGACACGGTTCTCAAATGGGAGCCGCCGCACGCCGAGTGGTTCGTTGGCGGGAAAATAAATATTTCGTACAACTGTCTTGACCGTCACATTTCTACATGGCGTAAGAACAAGGCCGCGATTATCTGGGAAGGCGAGCCGGGCGAGCAGCGAACGCTCACCTACCAGCAACTTCACACGGAAGTTTGCAGGTTCGCTAACGTGTTGAAGCGCTCCGGTGTTGAGACGGGCGACCGTGTGGCCCTCTACATGCCGCTCATACCGGAGCTTGCGATTGCCATGCTCGCTTGCGCGCGAATAGGCGCGCCACACTCTGTCGTCTTCGGCGGGTTTTCGGCTGATTCCCTGCGCGACCGAATCAACGACGCCGGATGCAAGATGGTCGTGACGGCTGATGGCGGTTATCGTCGCGGCAACGAGATAAGATTAAAGACTACTGTGGACGAGGCGTTGCGCGAGACGCCCTCTATTAAAGGCTGCATAGTTGTGCGCCGCACTGGTACTCCCGTTCACATGGAGATGGGGCGCGACTACTGGTGGCACGAGGTCATGCAGGCCGTTGACGCGAACTGCGCGGCTGAAGAGCTTGACAGCGAGCACCCGCTATTCATCCTCTACACTTCGGGTACGACCGGAAAGCCGAAGGGTATCCTGCACACGACCGCCGGATACCTGCTGCAAGCCCACCTGACAAGCAAGTGGGTCTTCGATCTGAAAGACGAAGACATCTACTGGTGCACGGCTGACATAGGCTGGGTGACAGGCCACAGTTATGTTGTTTACGGGCCGCTATCGAACGGCGCGACTGTGCTGATGTACGAAGGCGCGCCGAATCATCCGGAGCCTGATCGCTTCTGGCAGATTGTCGAAAGCAATCGCGTCAGCATCTTCTACACCGCGCCGACTGCGATTCGCGCCTTTATAAAATGGGGCGAACGCTGGCCGCTTCGCCATGATTTATCCTCTTTGCGACTGCTAGGCTCTGTCGGCGAGCCTATCAATCCTGAAGCGTGGATGTGGTACAGGGAGATTATAGGGAAAGGTCGCTGCCCCATTGTTGATACGTGGTGGCAGACAGAGACGGGCGCAATCATGATTAGCCCGCTGCCGGGCGCGACTCCAACCAAGCCAGGCTCTGCCACGAAACCCCTGCCCGGAATTGAAGCTGACGTGATGACGCGAAGCGGGCAACCTGTGGGCGCTAACGAAGGGGGCTATCTTGTCATCAAGCGCCCCTGGCCTTCCATGCTCAGAACCATCTGGGGCGATGACGAGCGCTATCGCCAGCAATACTGGTCTGAGATAGAGGGCGTCTATTTCGCCGGTGACGGCGCGCGCCGCGATAAGGACGGCTACTTCTGGATAATGGGTCGCGTTGACGACGTGCTCAACGTGAGCGGCCACCGTCTGGGAACCGCCGAAGTCGAGAGCGCGCTTGTTTCGCACGAAGCAGTGGCGGAAGCAGCAGTTGTTGGCCGACCCGATGAACTGAAAGGCTCTGCAATCGTTGCCTTCGTCACGCTTGAAGGCTCGCACCATGCGTCGGACGAACTCAAAGAGCAGTTGCGCAAGCATGTCTCTAAAGAGATAGGCGCGCTTGCCAAACCCGACGAGATACGATTCACAGATACGCTTCCCAAGACAAGATCGGGCAAGATAATGCGTCGTCTACTGCGCGAGATTGCCACTGGTGGAGCAATCGCCGGAGACGTGACAACGCTGGAAGATTTCTCGGTCTTAGAGAAATTGAGGACGGAAGAGGAATAAGGGGCGTAAATAGTGAATCGTAAATCGTTAATAGAAAAAGCAAACTGCTAAAGCTCCTAACTTCTATTCACGATTAACGATTCACTATTTACGAATTACGGTCCTTTCGCCATTTTAATAGTCTGTACGTCGCTAATCCGAATTTGCCTTAAACCCGACAAGGAGCAAAATTATGCCCCGTAACATTACTATAGAGAATCGCTCGGCAGGGCCGCGCTATCTGGCAGCCGTGCCCGTGCGCGCAGAGTGGGATGACCAGGAAGGCAAGCACTTCGTGGCCGAAGGAGAGACGGAGAACGTAGGCCCGGAGGGCGCGCTCGTTCACCTGCCGCGCGAGTTGCCGGACGTTGGCAGCCGCGTAAATCTGGAGGTCATGAGCGAGCAGGGGCCGCAATTGAAGGTCGTCACCGAAGTGCTGCGCCTTGAGCGCAACGCCGGTCATCCGCTCGCTGCGTTGCAACTGTTGGACGCAGTGGACGAATGGCGCGGGCTGGTCTGGGAGCCTGCCGCTCCGCAGGTGAGCCGTCCCGTAGACGGTGAAGACGAAGACGAAGACGAGGATGAAGTAGCGCATTAAAAGGAGAGGTGTAAAAGGCAGAAGAGTCGGCTCAGAGCAATTTTGATAAAATTGCTTTCCGCCCGACTTTTTCCTTCTACCTTCTTCCTTTTGCCTTATAATCACGGCTATGTCTGTCGAAGAGAAGAAAGTCGAGCGCGTGGCTGAGACTACGGCTGTAGCCGTGGCCGGAGCGACATGGGCGCAGACGCGCATCATATTGCGCGTCATTGTAATCATACTTCTGGTCGCTGGCACGCTCTGGCTCTTTTACGCGCTCGAATCCGTCATACTGCTCGTCGTCCTAGCAATCTTCTTCGCATACCTTATAGCGCCGCTCGTTGAATTCGTCCGCCGCCCTTTCATCATACGCGGGCGCTCGCGCGTGATGCCGCGCGGGATTGCAATCGGCGTCGTCTATCTAATCATCTTCGGAAGCCTCGGCACGATTATCTTTCTGCTTCTGCCGAAGATAGGCGACCAGATAACGCAGCTTGCGCAGCAGGCTCCGGGTTACTGGACCAGCGCACGTTCGCGCGCACAGGGCTTGAACGATTTTTACCAGCGCAACCAGATTCCGGCGGGCGCGCGCGACGCAATCAGCAAGGCCGTCAACCGGTTAATCGATACCGCGAGCGAGTACGCGACTTCAGGGATTGCGGTCACGTTCGGCTGGCTGGGCTACATCCCTTGGCTGGTTCTGATTCCTATCTTAGCCTTCTTCCTCTTGAAAGATGCTGACAGCTTTCGCCGCTCCGCATTGCAGATGCTGCCGCGCGGGCGTTGGCGCTGGCGCGGCGACGAATTTTTTCAGGACGTGAACTCAACGCTGGCCGCATACATACGCGCGCAACTCACAGCGTGCGTCATCGTCGGCGGAATCTGCACGCTCGGCTTCTCCATCCTCGGCGTGCCTTACTCCCTTGTGCTCGGCATACTCGCCGGAATGCTCGAATTCATCCCGCTCGTCGGGCCTCTCACGCTTTTTGTCATTGTCGTATTCATCACGGGCTTTCATTCAGTCGGCCATGCAATCACGGTCGCAGTATTCCTGGGCGTGCTTCGCGTCGTCGAAGATTACACAATCTACCCGCGCATCATAGGCCAGGGCATACACCTGCATCCTCTCGCGGTGATACTCGCCATTCTTTGCGGCGCGGAGTTGGCCGGTGTCGCGGGAATCTTTCTGGCGATTCCAGTGGTCGCAATTCTCTCAGTGAGCTTCCGCCACTGGCTTGAGCACAGGGGGATTGAAGACCTTGGAGAGCTTTTCGAGAATACAGAGGAGAAGGTCAAAGACGCCGAAGACGCTGTAGCGCAGGTTGCAGAAGCTATGGAAAGGCATGAAGAGCATCTCACTGACAGGAGCACGCCGGAAGACATGGCGCGCGCGCGGCCAGACCTGATTACAGGCGAGCTTAAAAACCCCGGCACGAGTTGAACGATCACCCGAAAATCTTCGGCACGCTCTTTTGAAAGCTGATGAAAAAGAGAATCGCACGTCTGCTGCTTTTGTGGTCTCTCTTCTTCCTCATCAGCTTTGGTCTTGGCTATCCTTCGCTCAGACGTTTCGACCCGCGAACGACACAAGGGTTGAGCGACTCAATCAGCTACTATGCGATGGTCACGGGCCAGCCCGTCGGCCATTACAGGGCAGACATCTTCCGCTGTCGCATACTTATTCCTTACATAGCCAGACCCTTGTACCTGTTAGCAAGCTCGCGCCTGAACTCATGGGATGCTGTCTTCTTCGGCCTGCTCATAGCAAACTCTCTCTTCGCCGCCAGCACAGCCGCTCTGATAGTCGCCATTGGTCGAAAGATTACCGGCGACGCGAATATAGGTCTGATTGGCGCGACACTTTATCTTTTGAATTTCGCTCTACCGAATTTGCAGCTCGCAGGCATGGTGGACGCGGGCGAATCATTCTTCATGCTGGCGGTCGCGTGGACGCTACTTACGAACAGGTGGCCGCTACTTCCGCTCTGGGGATTGCTTGGGCCTTTAGCTAAAGAGACTTTCCTGCCCTTCTCATCCGTTTTCATGCTGGCATGGTGGCTGGCGTCGGCGCAGCAGGAGAGCGAGGCGCGAGTCAAAAGATTTTTATTGATTATCGCTACAGTATGTCTGAGCTTCATCACTCTCTTAGCCGTGCGACTCGCTGTGTTGGGTCACATTGTCTGGCCCTGGGAGATAGCTTCGCAGATGAGCGGGCACGTTGATTTCTTCGCAGGGCTGTGGGGCTGCATATCGGATAGAGGTTTCTGGTACGTGTTCGTATGGCTGCTGCCTCTGGGAGTGTGGCGGCTGAAGGTTTTCCCACGCGCGTGGGTTGCGGCAACTCTAGCGGCAGCGGCGACGGCGATCCTCTTCGGAGCTTACAACAACATGCAGGGAACAGTCGGCAGACCCGTTTTCGACGTGGCCGCTCCATTGCTCTCTCTGTCCACTGCGCTGCTACTCACGGATATTTTAAGGAACAGTGATGACAAGAAGTCAGTACCGCCTGATAGAAGGGATGAGGGATGAAAAGGGTTGAGCCAATTACGTGTTGACGCTTTCACTCCATTCTTATTCATCCCTCATCCCTCATCCCTCATCCCTGCTCTCCGGCGGTACTGACCTGTCTTTAATCGCGCGCAATTTAATTTATGAAGCCACGCGCGCTTGTTCCATCAATTCTATGAAGCGGCGGAAGTGATGCTCGGCGTCGTGTGGCCCCGGCGCGGCTTCAGGGTGATATTGAACGGAGATGATGGGAAGCGTACGGTGGCGCATTCCTTCTACGCAGTTGTCGTTGAGATTGATGTGCGTCACTTCGATTTCCTGCGGCAGGCTCTCGGCTTTTACTGCGAAGCCGTGATTGTGCGAAGTAATCTCAACCGTTCCTTCATGCAAATCCTTCACGGGCTGATTTCCGCCGCGATGACCGAACCTTAACTTGTAGGTTGTGCCGCCGAACGCGCGCCCAAGCAACTGATGGCCGAAGCAGATGCCGAACGTGGGCACGCCCCGTTCTGTTAATCGTTTGATCTCTTCCACCACTTCATTCATAGAAGCAGGATCGCCCGGCCCGTTCGACAGGAATATTCCGTCCGGGTTCATCGCCGCAACTTCCGATGCGGGCGTAGAAGCGGGCACAACACTTACGCGGCAACCCATCGCGGCCAGTTCGCGCAAAGAATTCGTCTTCACGCCGAAGTCGTAGCAGACCACGTGAAATTTCTCTTCGCCAACCGAAGGAACATCGTATGGCTCTTTGCAGGTGACGACGCTCGCCAGTTCCCTGTTCTCCATTGCGGGAGATTTTTGGGCCTTCCCAATAAGACTCTTCTCATCAAGGTCAACAGTAGAAAGGCACGCACGCATAGCTCCCTTGTCGCGTATGTGGCGAACGAGCGCGCGGGTGTCTATGCCTTCAATCGCCACTATGTTCCAGCGCTTCAGGTATTCGTCCAATGTCTCTTCCGCTCGCCAGCTGGATGCCACGCGGCTCGCCTCGCGCACGACGAAGCCTTCCACCCAGGGGCGCGACGATTCTTCATCAGCCTTGTTCACGCCGTAATTACCTATGAGCGGGTAGGTCATGCATACAATCTGCCCTGCGTATGATGGGTCGGTCAAAACTTCCTGATAACCCGACATAGAAGTATTAAAGACCATCTCGCCGCACGCTTCACCCGCAGCGCCCCACGCGCGCCCGCGAAACGCGCGACCATCTTCCAGAGCAAGTAATGCTGGCCTTTTAATATCCATGATTTGAAATATGGCTCAAGCTCTAATTAACTTTGTGTACGTAAAAACTGCTGCGCCTCGTTGAGCCAGCGCTTCTCGGTTCTGTACTTGTAGGCGGGCGCAGTCTTCACGGCCTCTATGCAGGCTTGCATCTGCTCGGCGGCTTCGCGCTGGCGTCCCATTCCTGCGAGCGCGCGTCCCATAAGATAAAGCCCCTGCGGGTCTGAGCGGCGGTAATCCAGAAAACGTTCGAGCGCGTCGCGCGCGTCTGCAAACTGGCCTGCCGCTAAATATGTTGCGCCTATCTCGCGCCAGATTTCGTGCTGCGCATGAGTCTGGTCGCGCTGGACTACCTGCTCGAAGTGGCCGACCGCATCTGCAAGATGATTCTGCGTTCGCGCTATGCGCCCCAACTGGTAATGAGAATCAATCTCATCCGCATCGATCTCGATGGCGCGCTCGAAACGTTTTCTGGCTTCATCGAGTTCACCGCGCTGCTGGTGAATCAGACCCAGATTGTAATGCGCCGATGCATCCGCAGGATTCAACGTCGCCGCTTCCAAATTCTGCTTGAATGATGCGCGCGCCTGGTGCGAGCGCATGGCTTCGCCTATGTAACTGCGCAGGAAAATGAAGACCAGCATCAGCAGGAAGATAGAGCCGGAGAGGAAACGAAAGAGCGGCATCAATATGGGCGCGATGAAGAGCATGAGAATTCCGCTCAACAGCGTAGTGCCGATTGCGCGTAAAATAGAGATGCGAAAAACTTCGCGAACGGCTATCACCGTGAGCGCGCCGAAGAACGGCAGCATCAACATGCGGTAAAAGCTCTCGGCCAGCAGACGCGCGTTCGCCATCGGCGGAGCGTCCGGCGGCAGGCTCTTCTGCCACTGCTCTGCGACCTGCATAGAGCTTGCGACGACCTCGGCGGTGAACTTGGTGGAGTTAGCCAGAAACGCTAGCGGGATCGCTATCAGGTGCGCGGCAGCCCAGGCGTAAAGAATCGCTGAGGCCAATGGCGCGTACTCCTGCTGCATCACAACGCCGAAGCTCGCGCGGCGCTCAAACAGGTTTGCCACGAATGCTGTTATGGGAACCAGTACAAGAGCTATTAGAAGCAGCGAGCCTGCCGAGCGAAAGATGATTGAGAGGATGGCTAACGCGCTGTGTGTCGCAAGCGCAGGCGCAAGATACGGCCATTGCGTGAAAAGCAGGTAACCCACATGCGCTACGAGAGCCAGCACCATAGCGGGCGCAAGCGGCGCGCGGTCACGCGCCTCGCTCATCGCACGCGACGGCGCGTAAAAGATCATCAACAGTGGGCGCAGCCAGTTCATAATTCGTAAAAGCGGTGATAAGTGATAAGAAAGAACTAAAGTTTTTCACTTATCACTTATCACCTATCACTGTTCACTTCCTTACTGCTCATCGCCCGTGTCGCTCTCGTCCGAAGATTCTCCGTGCGGCGTGGGGCTTGGCGGCAAGGGGTTGTAGTCCGGGTCGTGCGAGATAACGCTGGCGCTACCTATAGGCCAGTAGCGAAAAAGCGCCTTGCCGTAGATATACTTTTCGGGCACAAGCCCCCAGTAGCGCGAATCCGACGAATGA
>DATHJK010000551.1:0-4379 GCA_035316225.1 Pyrinomonadaceae bacterium | reverse complement strand
TGCCAAACGCTACGGAGGTTGAGGATTGGAAGCGCGTTGACATGAGTGAACTGAGACGAGGGCTGCGCGAGAATCCTGATGATTATAGCTACTGGTTGCGCGCCGCGTTAGAGACAACAGAGTGGCAGCGCGTCAACGCTTTGATGCGCGTCGAGTAAAGTTTCTTCGCCTGCGGTACTGACCTCAAACTCTACGGCTACTGTTTTAACTCAACAATGGTTGCGCCAGCGCCGCCCTGGTCGGGTGGGGCCTGTGCGAAGCGCGCTACGTGCGGGTGATTTTGAAGTAGTTGAGCTATGGCTTTGCGCAGCGCGCCGGTGCCGTGCCCGTGTATGATGCGAATGTGGTTGATGCCGTTCAGGAATGCTTCGTCAAGAAATTTGTCTGCGGCGTCAACGGCTTCGTCCGTTGTGCGTCCTATTAGTTTCAACTCCGAATGAATCTCTTCGTTAGATGAAGCGAGGTGGACTTCAGTGCCGCGCGAGACGCGAAGTTTTGCTCCACGCCCCTGCGGAGCTTGCTCGGGCGCGGCTTCCATCAGTTCAAGATTTTCGGGCTTCTCGCGCAACCGCAAGCTGCCTACGCGCACTTCCGCTTCGCCGTCGCTCAGATTGTCAACGATGCCGATTGAGCCGAAGGAGAGCAGGCGCACGCGGTCGCCTGTCTTAATGGGTCGTGCGGGAGGAGCTTGAGAGGCGGGCTGCTGGGAAGCGGGTTGCGCGGGTTCAATAGCATGGCCGTCGCGCATGACGCGAATGGTGCGCGAGCTTTCGGTTGACGAAGGGAGCGCGGCTCGTGCCGCTTCGCGTTTCAGTTCCGCTACACGTCTCTGTGATTCTCGCTCGGCGCGCGTGCGTTCCGCACGATCCTGAATCTTTGAAAGAAGCTCGCGCGAGCGTTTCTCAAACTCTTCTGTAGCTTTTCTTAATTCACGCTCGAATGCGGCCTGTCGTTCGCGCTCGCGCCTGCCCGCCTGCGCATCAAGCTGCGCATACTTTTCTGCGACGGCCTCGCGTTCTTCCTCCAGAGCGCGCCTCAAGTTTTCAGCCTCTTCGGCATCGCGCTTGATGCGCCGCAAATATTCTGCGGCTTCAAGAGTTGAAGCGCTGACACGCTCGCGCGCTGCCCCTACAATCTCATCTGGAAAGCCGAACCGCCTCGCTATATCTATTCCCGAAGAAGAACCGGCCAGACCTACTAGCAAGCGATAGGTCGGCTGCAAAGTTTTTTCGTCAAACTCCACGCTCGCGTTAATGACAGCCTCTTCGTTCTCTGCATACATCTTCAGTCCGCTGTAGTGCGTCGTCGCCATCACCTGCGCGCCGCATTGCTTGCGAAAGTGGTCAACGACGGCGACGCCCAGGGCTGAGCCTTCTTCGGGGTCTGTGCCTGTGCCTACCTCATCCAACAGCACCAGGGCTGGAGCGCGACAGAGTTCTGTCATGCGGCTGATGTTTGCGACGTGCGAGGTGAAGGTCGAAAGATTCGCTGCGAGCGATTGATGATCGCCAATGTCCGCGAGCACGGATGCGTAGAAGGGGACGCGGGCTTCGCGCGCCGGAACGGGCAGACCTGACAGCGCCATCAAACTCAGCAGCCCGGCGGTTTTCAGTACGACAGTCTTGCCGCCCGCGTTCGCGCCGGAAATCACCATCACCGGATGCTCACTATCAAGCGCGAGTGATACGGGCACGACTTCGCGTCCCGTTTCTCTCAAATTTTCTTCGAGCAGAGGATGGCGCGCTTCCCGTAATTCCAGAACGTACTCTTCGTTTACATAGGGCGTGACGCAATTGAATTTTTCTAGAAAGCGAACCTTCGCGCCTATGAAATCAAGCTCTGCAACGGCCTTCGCAGCCGCTTCGATTGCCGGAAGCTGCTCGCGCAACTCTTCCGTTAGCGTGAAGAGAATTCTGTAAATCTCGCGCTCTTCGGTCTCGCGCAGAGACTGCAATTCGTTGTTCGCGTCAATGGTTTCAAGCGGCTCTACGAACATGGTCGCGCCCGACGAAGAGAACCCGTGCGCGACTCCGGCCACTCGTCCCCTGTGGTCAGATTTCACAGGGATAACGAAGCGGTCGTTTCTGACCGTCACTATCTCGTCCTGAATCGCCTCGCCCGCGCGGCGCATCAAGTTTTCCAGCGAGCGCGTGATTGACAGCGCAGGCGCGTTATCTCGTGGCGTATGCGCGCCAGTTCCGGACTCGCTCGGTCGTCCAATTCGCCGCTAGGCAGGATTTTCAAAGTGACGCGCGCTGCCATGCTGTGAAGCTCGCGCGGCAGCCCCTCGACCATCTGCCAGAGCGTGGGAGAAGCGTCTCTTTCATTAAGAACAATCGCGCGCGCGGAGAGAGCCTGCTCGCACAGCCGCGCAAGCTCAAGCATGGACACAGGCTCAAGCGCTGTCCCTTCGATTCGCAATCGCGCCAGCGCTTCAACGGGGTCGCTCAGTTCCGAGAAAGACCACGCGCCCGTGCGCTGCCAGAGCGATTGACACTCCTCAACCGCAACGATAGAGCGCCGCAACTCGCGCAAATCGTCAACCAGCGCCAGCGCACGAACACGCGCACGCCCCACAGGCGTCTGCGCCCCACGCTCCACGAGCGCCTTCATCTCCTCATACCCCAACGTTGCGAAAGCCTGTTCAATCATAAAAGTAGTGATAAGAGAAAGCAGGTTCTTGTCTTATCACTCATCACTTATCTTATCATTGGCGTGCGAAAAAGAAAGCGGCAGCGCGCCCCAACATCCGCGCTGCCGCTACTACCACGCTTTTAGCCTACCGATGGAAGCGTGTTGCAAAAGATTAGACGCCGCGCAGGCCGATTTAGGTTGGAAATTTTTTGCGAGCCGGTGGGCCGCTGTCAGGCGACTGTCAAATTGAGTTTCGTCGCTTGCGTGCATTCATACATCGTCGCTTGCGTATGATAAAGTGGCCGCAAAATTTTTGTAGATGGCTCGACGCACATGTGCAGTTGATTTTCGTGAATTGAAGAAAGGATGCAAAGGTAATGTCTCAGATAGACGAATTTGATCGCTACCGGGCGGAGATGAACGAGAGGCTTCTGGGGAGCAATCATCTTGGTATCAAGAGATTTTTCGCGCTGGACACACAGGCTTATGAAGATGGCGCGCTGGACAAGAAAACCAAGGAGTTGATGGGGCTGGTCGCATCCATAGTGCTGCGCTGCGACGATTGCGTGACCTATCACATCAAGCAGTGCGCGGGGCTGGGTGTAACGCGCGCAGAGTTTCTGGATACTTTTAACGTGGCGCTCGTCGTTGGCGGCTCGATAACGATTCCGCACCTGCGCCGCGCGACCGAGAGGGTGGATAAGGTTTTAAGTGTGAACGTTTCGCGCGAGGCTTGAGATTAGTGGAATTCACTACAGAAGAGAGTAGAGCAAACAAGGCCATTTGAGATTTGAAATTTGAAATTTCAGATTTTAATCTGAGATGGAATTCTCTGTGCCCTCCGAACTCTCCATTCTGTCATGCTGAATCTCCAATCCAGACAACCTCGCAATTCTCACATGCAATCTGAAGGAGCAGCGGGAGCGTATAGTGTACGATGAATAGATTGCTGGTCGAAATGTATTCTGTCACGATGATTAGAAAGCTGGTGGCGTGTTCGCTCATCGCGCTGTTCCTTCTCTTTTCTTCTGCAAACATACCGGCAAATGCATTTGGAACTCTTCGGACAACGACTAAAAAATTTATGGGTATCAGGCAGCAAGAGCGCGTGCGTGCGCCGGAGTTAACGGGGGGACGCGGCTGGCTAAACACGGATCGCCCGCTCACGCTCGCAGGTCTGAAGGGCAAAGTTGTGCTCCTTGATTTCTGGACTTACGGCTGCATCAACTGTATGCACGTAATCCCGGACTTGAAGAAGCTTGAAAGGAAGTACGCGAACCAGCTTGTGGTCATAGGCGTGCATTCCGCCAAGTTTGCCAACGAGCGCGAGACCGAGAACATTCGACGCATAATCCTGCGCTACGAGATCGAGCATCCTGTCATCAACGACGCGGACTTCAAAATCTGGAACGCTTACGCCGTGCGCGCCTGGCCCACACAGTGGTTGATTGACCCTGCGGGCTATTTAATCGGCAGGGCGGAAGGCGAAGGGAATTACGAAGCGATTGACCAGTTGATTGGGAAAACCGTCGAAGAGTTTCGCCGTCGCGGCGAGTTGAATGAACAGCCCTTGCAACTTGCGCTCGAACGCGCGCGCATGGGCGATCTGCCGCTGGCGTTTCCCGGAAAAGTCCTTGCTGACGCCAGAACTGATCGTCTCTTCATAGCGGATTCAAATCACAACCGCATAGTCGTAACGAAATTGGACGGCACGCTTCTGGAAACAATCGGCACAGGCGAGCGAG
>DATHJK010000550.1:0-4013 GCA_035316225.1 Pyrinomonadaceae bacterium | reverse complement strand
GCCCCGATTCGGTTGCGCCGTAAGCGACCCAGTGTTTGGCGCAAGCCAAGACTCTATCGGGCGCGCTCATATCGCCGCCCTGAAATCCGCGCACGCGCGCTCGCGCCATAGCTGCGCCCAGATATGGGTCTTCGCCAGCGCCTTCGATGATTCGTCCCCATCGCGCGTCGCGCGCAATATCAACCATAGGCGCGAATGTCCATGCCACGCCCGCCGCTCTAGCCTCAGCCGCAGCGATGCTCGCAGACCTTTCGGCTGCCGCAGCATCCCAGCTACTTGCTTCGCCAAGCGGGACAGGGAATATCGTGCGGTAGCCGTGAATCACGTCGAAGCCGAAGAGCATGGGGATTTTTAAGCGCGACTCGTTCATGGCTGCGCGCTGCAACTGGTTCGTGCGTTGCGCCCCGCGCACATTCAAGGTAGAGCCTAACAACCCTTTGCGAATCATGTCTGGATGTTCGGGGCGGTAGTTGCCGTTCGCTTCGCCGTCCAACTGCTGCAACTGGCCCAGCTTCTCTTCCAAAGTCATCTGCGCGATGAGAGCGTTAATTCTTCTCTCAACATTTTGTTGAGAGCGTTGCGCGCCGACAGGCAGCGCGATAAATGCGAACGCAAGGATTAACAGAAGACAGGTGGCTTTGACGAGCTTCATAGCAAACTTCTCCTCACCCCTGGAGGGCTGGCCGTTTAAGACAATTTGTTGACGATGTTTGCGGACAGTATACTATATCGCGTCTAATCGGACAGCCATGATATTGCGGAAAAAATCGACGATGCGCGCAGTTATCACATGCGCGGTTGTAGCGCTTGCAGTCGCCTTCGCGCAAACGGCTGCTGTGGGCCAGCGGCGTGCTGCCTCCTCTCGAAGCGCGACCGGCACAACAAACGATGTCGCTGCATTGCTGCGCGAAGCCGCAGAGCTATTGCAAGCGGGAAGGATTGACGAGGCGGAGCCTCTGGTTCGTCGCGCCGTAGCAGTTGCGCCGCAAACGGCTGATGCTCATAACCTGCTCGGCGCAATCCTTGACCAGCGCGGTCGCACAGAGGATGCGGAGCGCGAATATCGTGAAGCGCTGAGACTGAATCCCAGATCAATTTCGGCGCGCGCAAATCTGGGTGTTCTGCTGGCTCGCACGAATCGTTCGGATCAGGCGATTCAAATGTTCGAGTCCGTGCTCACCGAACTGCCGGATCATCCGCAGGCCGTTATGAATCTGGGTCTGCTATATGCTGCGCGCGGCGATTACAACCGCGCGCTTCCACTTCTTGAGCGCGCAAACACTCTGTTCCCGAACACGTTCGCGGTGCTCTACAACCTGGGCGTTGTGCTGTGCCATCTCAAACGGTTTGACGAAGCGACAGGCGCGCTTGCGGCGGCAGCAACGCTCTCGCCAGATGATTCGGGTACTTTCTACTATCTAGGGTTGATCGCCTCTTCACGCGGAGACAGCGAAGCCGCAGCGCAATTCTGGCTGAAAGCGCTCTCTTTGCGCCCCGATTTCGCGGAAGCGAACTTCATGCTCGGCGAAGAGTTGAGAAAGAGGGGGCAGCCTGACAGGGCCAGAGAGTATTACGAGCGCGCATTGGCGCAAGATGCTACGAAGCTGGTCTATTACGTCAGGCTTGGCGGCGTCTATTTGCTGCTTGGAGATAATGCTAAAGCACTGGAAACTTTCCAGCGCGGCGCTGAGAAGTTTCCTAACGTCGCCGAGGCTCATTATTTCGTGGCGCTCGCGGCGCGGGGCCGTGAAGATTACGAGTTGGCCGAAAGTGAGTTGCGCAAAACGCTTGCGATTGAGCCGGACAACGTGGATGCGTTGGCCCAACTGGGATTCATACTTGGCGAGCACGCGCATTATGAAGAGGCGGAGCAGTTGCTACAACGCGCGATGAGGCTCAGCAACAACCGTCATTTCGTAGCCATCTACGATATGGGCCGCCTGCTCGTGAAAACTCAAAGGTACGAGGAGGCGATACCTATCTTGCTGCGTGGCACAATGCTCAATACAAGATTCCCAGGAATCCATTATCAATTGTTCCTCGCCTACTCGCGTCTCAAACGAAGAGCGGAGGCGAGTCAGGAACTGGAAATTTTCAAGCGGCTGGACGAAGAACGAAAGCGACGACGGCGCAGCGACTACAGCACGGAAGATTTTGAGACGGATGAATCAACTCAAGCTTCGCCGTCACCTACGCCTTAGAGCAAAAGGATGAGGGATGAGGGATGAAATGGGTTGAATGAATTGCATGTTGACCTGTTCACTACATTCTTATTCATCCCTCCGCCCTCATCCCTCATCCCTTTTACTCCCCGCCCGGCTTAAGCAGGCTGTACTGACCTGACGCATAAATCGCAAGCCGACAAATATAAAGCGAGGACGGATGAGCTTGATTGTTCATCCGTCCTCGCTCTCTGTTTTCTATTTCTACTAGAAACTGAACCGTGCCTGTATCTCCACGACACGGCCAGAGAGTCCACCGGTTGCACGGCCAAAGTTCGCATCCGTGACAACCGTGCTCGAAGTGTTGAAGCCGAACGGTTGAAGGTTCAGCAGGTTGAAGACATTGAAGAAGTTCGCTTTGACTTCAAAGGAAGCTCCTTCGTTGAGCAAACTCGATAGCCCGAACCGCTTGGCGATTGATAGATCAATGTCGCGGTAGTGTGGCCCACGGAACGAGTTGCGGCCAACGCCGGGCAGTTGGAACGCCGTCGGCTGAGCCGTAGAAAAGAATCTTGTTCCGCCGCCGGAGAAATTGCTGCCGCTGATGAAGGCCGCGTTAGATGAATCATTGCCCGCTCCGCCGAAGTAGGCCACAGGCCGGGAAGGACAAAGTGTCGGTCCCAGTGTGCTTATGCAATTACCCACGAGCGGCGTCCAGGGGAAACCAGTGTGCCATGTGATAATGGTGTCCAGATGCCAGCCTCCGAGAATGCTTCCCACAAGGTCTCTGCGATGATTGAAGAAAGGCAAATCCCAGAGAGCAGACATGACGAAGGAGTGGCGCACGTCGTAATCCGAAGGGCCACGCTCCTGGCGCACGTCAAACGGATAGGTCGGGTTTGTCTGCGCAGTCGGCGCTTCGTTTGAAACGATGTCAATGCTCTTGCTCCAACGATAATTGGCGTTGAACTGGAACCCTTGAGCGAACCGGCGCGACAGCGATACGAGCATGGCGTTGAAGTTCGCGTTCGTGTCCGGCGTCGGGAAGAAAACGTTCGACGCCCAGAAATTTCCGGGATTCGGGAAGATGAATCTTTCGTTTACAAGCCGCATCAGTTTCCGGCTGTTGCTTCCCTGATAACCGAGCGTGGCCGTTAGCTTGGCGGGCAGAGCATATTGCCCTTCGAGCGAGTAGGTGTAGACGTAAGGCGTCGGAACATGATTCGGCGCGCCCCAGATTTCCAGACCAACTCCGTTAGGCACTGTCGGAACTCCCGTCGTCGGATTGAAGCTCAGTACCAGCGCGGGATTCGCAGGGTAGCTAAACGGCGTGTTGTTTGCTCCGACCGCGTAGAGAATCTGGCCGCCATTGAAAGGCGTGCTGAAGTCACTTGCAGATGTGCCGCAGCAGATTGACACTCGCTCGAAGAACGGAGGATTGCCGACCGAATTGGCGAACACGACCGTTGGAATCCTGTTATATGCGTTGCCGAAGCCGCCGCGTATCACAAGATTATTCTCTGTGTCTGCTCCCGCGAAATGTTTCGGACTCCATGCGAAGCCAATGCGCGGCGCGAAGTTGTTTCGGTCAGGCGGATACAAACGATTGCTGACAACTACGCTTGCTCCCGTCAACGCTTGCGCGCCCGAACCGAGCACAAGATTACTGATATTGCCTCGCGACTCCGACAGTGGTGTAAAGTATTCCCATCGCAATCCGAGGTTGACCGTCAAATTGGGTCTGACCTTCCAATCGTCCTGTGCGAAGGCGGCATAGATTTTTGAACGGAAATAACGCTGAGAAATGGGAGGCCCGCCTGTCTGCGGGTTCGCGTCAATCTGGTAAAAGAG
>DATHJK010000549.1:0-6381 GCA_035316225.1 Pyrinomonadaceae bacterium | reverse complement strand
AGGACTCGGCGGAGACGTTCGCACATACGCGCCGCTCATCTCTTACATACAGTTCATCCCTGTAAAGAATCGTGGGCGCGAACAGCAGCCGCATACATTCGGCTTCCGCCTGCTGGCCGGACACGTGAGCAGTTTCGCCACGACCGCCAAGGTGAGAAACGCCAACTCGCTCGCCTTCGTCAACGGCGTGCCAATTTACGAGCGCTTCTTCCTGGGCGACGAATTCACCATACGCGGTTACAACGTGCGCTCTATAAGCCCGATTTCGCCGCTTGACACATACATCACTTCGCGCAACGTGGTGTTGGCGTCGAACTCTACGGGCACGCCTACAGCTATACCCGGATTGCCCGCTTCGCTCGCAGGCGCGGGCACGTTTACAGGCTCAAGCGGTGCGAACGTACTGCGTCTTAGCAGGCAGTTCACCTCGGTCGGCGGGGACACGCAGCTTCTGGGAAACTTCGAGTATCGCATCCCTATATTCGGCCCGGTCAGCGCGGCACTCTTCGCGGATGTGGGAAGCTCTTTCAATCTGCATCAGGGAAACATACAGACCATTAATACGGAGTTTTTGGCAGACCAGCCGTTTCTGGCGGGGTCCAGCACCAGCTTGAGCATTCTTACAGCACAGGCGAACCCCGGATTGGCGCTCAGCCCGCTCGGCGGCCTAGTCGTGCGCGACAACCGCTTCGTGTCCACATCCGAGTTTAATAACGCCATACGTGTCGGCCCGATTGACCCCAGTACAGGGCTGCCATTCGGATTCCAGCAGGTATTCCTGCGCGGTGATGTTCAGACCAACACGCTCATACGTCTGAACGAGAGTCTTTTCTCAAGGCTGGGCGGCAATATTCGTTCAAGCCTCGGCGCAGAGGTTCGATTCCAGGTGCCGATCATCAACGTGCCGTTCCGCATAATTTACGCATACAACCCGAACGCACGGCGCGACCAGTTTATTGACGGCGTTCCGTTCTTCTTTGACGAGCGCAAGAGCGTTTTCCGCTTCAGCGTTGGTCGAACTTTTTAACCTCGCGTGAGGTAACCATTCGGGTGGCGCTGTCATCTCAATCGAGTCCGACAAACACGCCACCCTTTGATTTAAGGAGCATTACAAGAAAGTCATGAATACATTCCGTTTGATCGCCGCTTGCCTTCTGCTTGCGGTTACGACCGCCACCTCCGTCTACGCGCAGCAGAGAGGGGCGACACAGACTCCGGCGAGGCCAGCGGCCTCTTCCGCTGCTGCGCCTGCGGACAATGGCCCTGTCCCGGCGGCGACCATCGCGCTCGTCAACGTTGAGGCTCTGGCCGATGATCAGCATGGCATCACCAAGCTCGTAAACGCAATGAAGCGCGTTGACGCAGAGTTTGCCACCCGCCGCAACGAGTTGCAGGCGTTGCAGACCAAGATCACCAACCTTCAGGACGAGATCAAGAAGACTGCTACGATTGCCAGCCCAGCGACCATACAGACCAAGCAGGATCAGCTTGAGCAGATGCAGCGCGAATTGCAGTTCAAAGCGCAGGGCGCACAGGCCGATTACCAGCGGCGTATGAGCGAAATCGCAGGCCCTATCTACGACGACATAGGAAAAGCGCTGGAGAGTTTCGCAAGAGCGCATAACATCACTATGATTCTCGATTCGTCTAAGCTCGCTCCGGCGATTCTTACGGCGTCAGGCGCAATGGATGTTACAGCGGCGTTCATACAAGAATACAACCGCACGAACCCGGCAACCGCCACGTCGTCCGTGCCGTAAGCCACGCGCTTCGTCGTAAAGTAAACTTTTGTTGAAAAGTGCTGCCAGCGCGGCTTGGAGATGAATCCCAGCCGCGCTCTCTGCATTCTCTGTTTCGCGTCCGTCTCGGCGCTAGCCCGCTCTCGTGTCGGCGCGCCGCAAATCCATTTAGCGCCCGTCAGGGCATTAGGAGCTTTCCCTTCAATAATCATGAGAATATTAAGTAAGCCAGCGACCGCGTTTCTCTTCGCAGTTTCAATCGGCCTTACAGCACACGCGCAGGGTGGAACGGCGCGACCGGCACCGTCCAGACCTGCTACGCAGACCCAAGCTCCTGCCAGACCTGCAACGAACACGCCGCAGCAGCCAGCCGTTCAGAGAATAGGCCCAGCCTCTTTGGAAGGACGCATAGCAATCATTGATTCAGACGTGTTCGGCGATCAGCAGAAGGGTATAAAGCGTGTTCTCGCCGCGCTCAACACTATCAACAACGAGTTTCTGCCGCAGCAGAACGCGCTTAGCAGTTTGAAGACGCGCATACAAACTCTGGTTGACCAGATTAATCACCCCGCAGCCGGAACGACCGCTCAGGCTCAACAGCAGAAGCAGGAGCAGGCTGCCGCGTTGCAGCGCGAGTGGGAATACAAAACGCGCGAGACGCAGGCGAACTACAACCGCCGACTGGCTGAAGTGATGGGGCCGGTCTACGATGATCTGGGCAAGGCGCTGGAGGCGTTCGCTCGCCAGCGCGGCATCTCCGTCATACTTGACTCGGCCAAGCTATCCGGCGCAATCTTCATAGCCAACGGCAATCTGGACATCACAGAAGACTTTATCGCCGAATACAATCGCACGCATCCATAAAAAGTGATAAGTGATAAGTGATAAGAGATAAGAGAAGAACAAGCTTTTTCTTATCACTTATCACTCATCACTTATCACTACTCTTACGAACTATGACTGTCCTAGATTCGCGCGCCATACAGGAGTTACTGCCGCATCGCTATCCCTTCCTGCTCGTTGACCGCATCATTGAGCTTGAGCCGAATCAGCGTGCTGTGGGTATCAAGCAGGTGACCATTAACGAGCCTTTCTTTCAGGGCCATTTTCCGGGAGCGCCCGTCATGCCCGGCGTGCTGATAATAGAGGCGCTGGCGCAGGTAGGGGCAATCCTGGCGCTGCGCGAGATAGAGGATCGTGCGCGCAAGCTGGTGCTATTTACAGGCATTGACGATGCGCGTTTTCGCAAGCCCGTAGTGCCCGGCGACACTCTTATCTTAGAGGTTACAGCGCTGCGCATAGGCTCGCGCGTCCAGCGCATGCGCGGCGAGGCGAAAGTTGACGGCCAGGTGGTCGCAGGCGCAGAACTCACCAGCGTTCTCGCCGACCGCGAAATGACGAAATGAAAGGAAGAGAGGTTAGAGGTTAGAGATCAGAGGTCAGTCAAACGCTTTTCACTAGCCTCTAGCCTCTGACCTCTAACCTCTATTTCTGATGCAGATCATTCAGCCAACAGCCGTCATCAGCCCGCTTGCGAAGATAGGGGAGGACTGTTTTATCGGCCCCTACTCTGTAATTGGCGATGAAGTGACTCTGGGCAATCGCGTGCGGCTCGATTCGCATTGTGTGATTGACGGGCGCGCAAGCCTTGGCGACGACACGCACATCTTCCCTTTCGTTTCAATCGGTCTTGCTTCGCAGGACTTGAAGTACAGGGGCGAGCCTGCCGAAACCCGTATAGGAAAGCGCAACACCATACGCGAGTTCGTCACCGTTCATCGTGGCACAGAGGGCGGCGGCATGCTCACGGAGATTGGCGACGACTGCCTCATCATGGCACAGGCGCACGTAGCGCACGACTGTCGTTTGGGCGACCGTGTGATAATGGCTAACGGCGCGACGCTCGCAGGTCACGTTGAAATCGCGGACGGCGCTAACATAGGCGCGTATTCCGGCGTGCATCAGTTCTGCCGCATAGGGCGCGAGGCTTATGTCGGCGGCTATTCGGTCGTAGTCAAGGACGCGCTCCCCTTCGCGCTCTCCGTAGGCAATCATGCGCGCTGCTACGGCCTGAACATCACAGGCATGCGCCGTCGCGGCTACTCGCGCGAAGTGATTGAAGCGCTACACCACGCATTCCACCTGCTGCTCTCTTCAAAGCTCAATACAACTCAGGCTCTCGAAGCCATACGCGAAGAGATTAAAGACTCTCAGGAAGTTGACGAACTCATCAGCTTCATCGAAACTTCAAAACGCGGAGTCATCAAGTAAGGGATGAGGGATGAGGGATGAGGGATGAAATAGGTTGAGTTGATTGCATGCTGTCGCATTCACTCATTCTTATTCATCCCTCCGCCCTCATCCCTCATCCCTTCCATCCCTCCCTTCTAACATGCGTTACGGATTAATAGCGGGCAACGGGCAGTTTCCTTTTCTGGTGCTGGAAGGCGCGAGGCGAGCGGGCGTGTCATTGGCTGTGGCTGCGATTCGTGAGGAGACAGACCCTGCGATTGAAAGCGTCGCAGAGCGTCTTGAATGGGTGGGCATTGGGCAGTTGGGGAAGATGATACGCTTCTTCAAGCGCGAAGGGGTTGAGCGCGCGATCATGGCCGGGCAGGTCAAGCACGTGCAGATTTTCAGCGGCGCGCTGCCCGATTTGCGCATGTTCAAGATGCTGATTCGCCTGCCGCGCCGCAACACGGACGCTCTCATAGGCGCAGTCGTAGAAGAATTGGCTGGCGAGGGGATTGAACTGATTGACTCGACCTGTTTCCTGCAAGACCTTCTGCCGAAAGAGGGCACGCTCACGCGCCGCAGCCCGGACACGCGCGAGCGAGGCGATATAGAGTACGGTCTTGAGATAGCTAGAGAGATCGCCCGGCTGGACTTGGGCCAAACAATAGTCATTCGCTCAAAGGCTTGCGTTGCAATCGAAGCGATGGAGGGCACGGACGCGACCATCAGGCGCGCGGGCGAACTGGCGCGCGGTCGTCTCACGGTAGTCAAAGTCGCCAAGCCCGATCAGGACATGCGCTTCGACGTGCCCGTTGTGGGACGCGCGACAATTCAGAGCATGGTTGAATCGGGCGCAACTTGCCTTTGCCTCACAGCGGGCAAGGCGCTGATATTCGAGCGCGAAGAGATGCTGCGGCTGGCAAATGAGAAGAAGATAGCGATAGTAGCGGTGCCGTCAGTTTGATTCGAGTTTAAGTTTTGACGAAAAAAGAAGGGGCGTTGCTTATCAAGAGCAACGCCCCTTCTTTTTTCGACTTTGAAATTGGCGCTATTGCTGGTTGCTGGAAGCTGTCTGTTGTTGCTGCTCGCCTCTTGGATCGAACGGCGTAGCCAGAAATTTCTTGGCAGTCGCTTGCGCGTTGTCGTAGTTGTCGCCGGTTCTAACGGCTTGATTATATTCGCTGACGGCACGCGCTCGATCACCGCGAGCGTCATAAGCATTGCCGCGTTTGATGTGCGCCCAGACCTCTATCCATGATGGATTATTGTTGCCGCGAATCGCTCCGTCAAAATTGTCGAGCGCAAACTGCCAGTTGTGCTGCGCCATGAAGAGAAGACCGAGGTTGTAATATATCCATGAGTTGGAGCGATCCAGTTTCAGCGCAGCCTCCAACTGTTGCTGAGCCTCAGCGTACTGGCCCTCCTGAAATAGCTCTATGCCTTTGCGCGCGACGATTGCAATTTTCAGTTCGTCGGACATGCGCAGGATTTTGTTGTTCGGGTCAACGACCACCTCTATGGGCTGGCCGTTCGATTCGAAATCGAAATCCTCGCTCTGGTTCTCTATGAATATGATGGATGTCTGGTTCTGGCCTTCCGAGCGCAGCATCACTTCGACAGGCATGCGCAGGTTTTCGTAGTTCTGTTTGATTGTGCCGCGCGCGCGAAACTTTCCGGCTCGCGTGCGTATGATCTGATATTCGACCTGAAATTCCGGCACGCCTGTCCCTTCGACCCACTGCGCGAAAAAGTGGCGCATATTATCTCCGGCGACTTGCGAAGTCAGCCGCTCGAAATCTCCAATCGAAGCGTTCTTGTTGCGATACTGGTCAAGGAAAGTGCGCAGCAGTTGATTGAACTTCTGCTGCCCCATTAGATCGCGCAGCATGCGAAAGACCATAGCGCCTTTGTAGAAGACTATAGACTGGTAGGCCGCCGATTGATCGTCCAGAGCGGACGGCGCGCGCTCAATCGAAGCAGACTGCTCGAAAGTCAATGCGCGCTCCAACTCTTCGCGCTGCGATGCATCGAGCGCCGCGCCCGAAAGCGTGGCCTCGCGGTAAGCGAAAGCGCTCCATTCTGCTAACCCTTGCGAGATCCATGCGTCGTCGAAAGATCGAAGCCCTACGGTTTGCCCCCACCACTGGTAAGCCACCTCGCGTTCAAGCCGCTCTTCCGGCACGGGGCGCGAAGCGTCGAAGATTTTGCTTGCAAGAAAAATCATGCCCGGCGCGGCGTAAGTGTCCATCGTCTCGTTATCGGTTTCTGCGACGATGAGACGCGCTCCAAACGCGGGCGCGCCGTACTGCTTCGTGTAATAGTCAAGCGCCTTGCCCATAGCTTCCGCGTAAGGCTCTATGCGGTTTTCGTTGCCCGGCTTGACGTAGAATTGAAGATCGTAGTTGCC
>DATHJK010000548.1:0-2961 GCA_035316225.1 Pyrinomonadaceae bacterium | reverse complement strand
TTGCGCGGCGAGCGTCCTCGACCTCTACCCACGCGCCATGAAAATTTTCGGGCCGTGATTCTTCCGAGATGATTCCGATTGCGCCCTGCTCCATCACCTGCGGTATGAACCTGTGCGCGTCCAGCAGCGCGCCGCGTATAGCCACGAAGAGCGAGCCTGCGATTGCGCGCCGCGAATCATGCGTCACCTCGCGGACTTCCACGCCGTCATTGCCGGTCAATTTTCCGTCAACAACCTGCGCAATTCGCGCCAGAGTAATCTTTTGCTTCTCCGACAATTCGCACCGTTTCCTTCTTGATTTTATAAAGCTCTTCTGAATTTTAACTCATGTCTTTGAAAATTATCATCCATAAGAAAAGAGGGTAGCGGGTCATTTTCACTGTCGAGCAAAATATCTATAGGCAAACACTCAACTCTTTGCGCGCTTTCTTTGCGTCTCCAGCGTGAGATGGTTTTTCTCGCTGGAGACGCAAAGCCGCTAAGAAAGCGCGCAAAGAAGTTTTCAATTGCTCTCTTGATGAAATTGACCCCGCTACTTAAAAGAGAAGCAGAGGCAAGCTCGCTTCTGTTTCAGGAAGAAAATAATGGACATCCTCATCGAATAACTACGATAATCCACAGCGTTCTGCTAATTCCTATTCTTCCGGGACTCTCTATGAAACGACTCATCGTTGCGCTGCTTCTCTTTGTAACCCTCCTCTTTCCGTTTCTTCTTCTTCCTCCTGCGAGCGCCGCTGCTCCTCCTGAATATGACATCATCATTCGCAACGGCAGCGTGCTGGACGGCACGGGTCGCAGAAGTTATAGCGCCGACGTTGCAATTAAAGGAGACCGCATCGCGCGCATTGGAAACTTGAGGGGAGCGCATGCGCGGCGCGAACTGGACGCGCGCGGTCTAATTGTCGCGCCCGGTTTCATAGACATGCTGGGCCAATCGGAGACCTATCTTTTGATTGACCCTCGCGCGATGAGCAAGGTGATGATGGGCGTCACGACTGAGATAACGGGCGAGGGCGGATCAATCGCACCCATGAACGAACGATTGATTCAAGAGGATGAAAGCTTTTATCGCAGGTTCAATCTGACTGTTGACTGGCGCACCTTCGACCAGTATTTCAAGCGAGTTGAAAGGCAGGGCATAGGCTTAAATCTGGGCACGTTCGTAGGGGCGACGCAGGTTCGCGCCTACGTTATAGGTTTCGACAATCGCCCGCCCAGCCCTGCGGAACTCGAACAGATGAAGCGGCTCGTGGCCGAAGCTATGGAGGACGGTGCGCTGGGGGTTTCCACTTCGCTTCAATATGTGCCAGCGCGCTTCGCACAGACTCAGGAGTTGATAGAGCTTGCGAAAGTTGCCCAAAGGTACGGAGGCATCTACATAACGCACCAGCGCAGCGAGGCCAACTCGATTGACTCTTCGCTTGATGAAGTCTTTCGCATAGGGCGCGAGGCGCACATTCCCGTAGAAATCTGGCATCTCAAAACCGCTTACAAAAAGAACTGGGGTCGAATGCCGGAGATTCTGCGGCGAATCGCGGACGCTCGCGCACACGGAATAAACGTCGCGGCGAACGTCTATCCGTATACGGCTGCGAGCACTGCGCTCGCGGCCTGTCTGCCGCCCTGGTCGCTCGAAGGCGGGACAGAGAGGATGCTTGAGCGATTGAGAGACCCTGCCACGCGCGAGCGATTGAAGCGCGAGATAATGACGGATTCAAACGACTGGGAGAACATCTATCTGGGAAGCGGAGGCGCGGGCGGCGTTCTCATAGGCTCTGTTGTCAACCCTTCTCTGGAAGCAATGCAGGGCAAGCGTCTCTCCGAGATTGCTTCAGAGCAGCATAAGGAGCCGATGGATGCTCTCTTCGATATAATCATAGCAGACCGTGGGCAGACCGGAGCAATCTACTTCATGATGAGCGAAGACGATCTGCGCGCTGCCTTGCGCTCGCCTTTCGTCAGCATCTGTACGGACAGCGGCGCACGCGCAACCGACGGCCCGCTCGCAGGCTCTAAATCGCACCCGCGCGGCTGGGGCACATACCCGCGTATTCTGGGGCACTACTCCCGCGACGAACACCTGCTCACGCTCGCAGAAGCTGTTCGGAAGATGACCAGCCTGCCAGCTTCGCGCGTAGGATTGCGAGATAGAGGAACCTTGCGCGAAGGCTATTTCGCGGACATAACCATCTTCGACCCGCGCACAGTGAGCGACCGCGCGACATTTGAGAACCCTAATCAATATCCTGAAGGCATTCAGTATGTAATCATCAACGGGCAGGTCAGCGTTGACCGGGGCCAGCGCACTTCTGCGCTCGCAGGTCACGTCCTGCGCGGCCCCGGTTACCACAGATGAACCGCGAGTGGGAATCATGAAGGCCGAAAGGATAAAAGAGAAGCTATCAGGCAGGAGTAATTTTTCTTTCCGCCTTCCGCCTTCTTTCGTCCCTTCTTTAATGCATTTTTTCTGACAAACGCAGAAATCGGACGATTTTCTATTGACTCTTGAGGCGTAGAGCAGTAGAGTTGCGCCCACGTTATTTAACAGCCGGGCAGTTTCGACCATTTCTCAAATCGGGCAATTTATCTCTGACTAAGGAGACTTATATGAACTCAAGGCGTCAGAAAGTGACTTCCGTGATCGCTCTATTCTTAGCGGTTGCGCTTTCTCAAGTATACGTTCACGCAACCTTGCCGGGTTCGTCCGGCAGTACGAACGGCTCTTCGAGCGCTTCGGTGCCATCCGGCAGGCTGACTGCTAACTACAGCAGCCCGGCCATGAACAGCCTGGTTAAAGTCAATGACATTAATGTCGAATCCGGCGCTACAGTCTTTCCAGGCTCCAGGATCAGCACTCCCGAGGGCGTAGGCGCAACGGTAGAGTTGGGCGCGCTGGGACGCATTGACATTGCCCAAAGCTCAAGCCTTACGCTCAAATTCACGGCAGAGAGCGTAGAAGTC
>DATHJK010000547.1:0-2870 GCA_035316225.1 Pyrinomonadaceae bacterium | reverse complement strand
AGGATTGGGTCTGTCGCGCTCGGTCAAGCTGCACACAGCCGGGCAGGTCGAGTCCGAGCAGTAGAAGCGTGGTCGCGCCTTTGCAAATCTCGGCGGGAGAGCTTTTCGAATGGATGCGCCCCGCAGCATTCGTCATAACGGCGATGCTCTCGACATGGGTTCTTGCAGATTGCGGGCGCAAGAGAATTCCGCTCTCGCTCCTCATCGCGTGGACGCTCGGCACACTTCTTTTCCCGTTCATCATCTTCCCGCTCTACCTGATTTTCCTAATAGCGTTACGGAATCGAAAGAAGCCGGGAGAGATTAAGAGTGATGACGAAAGCATTCCTGTTAATGCAGATGCCCAACATTTCGAGACCGAGCTTGCGCCGCGCAGGTGGCTGCGATTGCTGCCCATCGCTTATCTAATCTCACTGCTCTCATTTGGCGCGCTGAGATATATTTCAGACTACCGCAGCGTTGACGCGCATCTTGCGCGCGCCACACATGCGCGTCTCTTAAGAGACCGCGAAAAGACTATACGCGAATACCGCGCGGCGCTCTCGCTCTCGGATGACGCGCACACGCATTACCTGCTCGGCATTGAACTGGAAGAAGCCGCGCGATGGCAGGAAGCCCTCACGGAATTTCGCGCCGCAGAGAGCGCAGGCGAGCCGGACGCAGAGCTTCCCTTTCATCTGGGCACAATCCTCTACGCCCTCAATCTACGGGACGAAGCGGCAGAGGAATTCCGAAAATTCCTCTCCGGCCCGCTCTGCTCACAGACGCCGCCGGACGCGCGATGTTCTGCGACGAAGCGAAGAGATTGAGCAGCAGTAGATTTTAAGAGTGAACTGTAAGAAGCCTACCTAATCCGCGCCGAGCATTTCGCCGACAGAAGTTTTCTTGCTCTTCTTGTCACGCTCGGACTGCATTTCGCCGGGCGAAACTTGCGGGTCGCGCCAGTTATCGAGGATTCCGACTTGATGCACGCACTGGAGTGTGCAGGTGGGTGCGCACCACTTTTCGGTGAAGTATTCGCGCTTGAAATCTTCCATCGTGTACTGTTCGAGCGGGATGCCGGGATAGCCGCGCTGCTGCGAGCACCAGTGAACGAGGCCGTCTTCGCAGATGTAGAGGTAGCGCGCGCCCGCTCGACAGCGCCATTCGTAAGGCTTGCCTTCGGCGATTGAATCCTGAAACCAGTTGAGACGTGCGTGGTCAGTGTTGCCGAGCTTCTTCACCTCGTGAAATATCTGTCGCTCTCTTTCGTTGAGAGGCTTGAGCGTGCCGTCGTGGTCGTGTATGACGCCGACGGTTGTAGAGAATCCTAGCTCTACGGCACGGCGCGCTATGACGAGCGCGTCTTCGGGCGTGCGTATGCCGCCGCCAAGCACAGAGTTTATGTTGATGTGAAACTCAGCGTGCTCGGCAAGGTGCTGCAATTTCTTATCCAGATTGCGCAGGCTCTTCTTAGAAACTTCGTCCGGCTCTACGTTGTCAATGCTGATTTGAAGATACTCAAGTCCCGCTTGATTCAACCGTTTGATTCTCTCAGGCGTGAAGTAGTAGCCGTTCGAGATGAGTCCTGCGATGATGCCGCGCGAGCGTATGTGACGGATGATGTCGTCAAGCTCAGGGTGCATCAATGGCTCGCCGCCCGAAATGGTGATAACGGATGTGCCCAGTTCCGCCAGCTTGTCCAGCCTGCGCTTCATCACTTCGAGCGCGACGGGCTGCGAAACCTTGTCATACTCGTTGCAGTAGCCGCACGCAAGGTTGCAGCGGCGCATGGGAATGATGTGCGCGAGCACAGGATGCTCGGACGAAATAAGCGCGCGCGTGATGAAGATCGCTTCGCGCAGTTTTCTATGGAGGAATTTAGATCTCTTCTTCATCTACCTGACGAACCGTTGACGATTTGACTTGATGAAACCAAATAATTTCTCGTTTCAGAGACTTTGAAGAATATGCGAGATGCGTGCCGGAAGGCAAGCATCCTAGATAATCAGCAGTGGGTCAATTTCAAATTATCGCTTCGATAAACAGAGCATGAAAATTTCACGCCTGAGCCACTACCCGATAATCCATCGCATACGAGAAAAGGCTCCGGTTGAAGCCAGAGCCTTCTGCTCTTTCAAACTAAATTTTGGCTAATTCGCTTTAGCCTCTCACCTGCTTGACCGATGGATCCAGCTTGATGGTGAACTGGTCAAGCGGGATGGGCTGATTGCGCTCTATGTCCGTCAGTCGCACGGTCGTGGCGTCGCCGTTGCGCTCGACCACCTTGGTCTGCACGGGCATGCCGCCGTCGTCAACCCAGACTTCCGCGTAGCTGTAGCTCGCGCCTCCCTTGGGCACAAGCTTGAAGTGAACCGTGTGAACGCCGCCCCAGAGCGTCTCGTCTCTTAAGTCCTGAAGCGGCTCGAACCTGGACTGCACCTGCGCGCTGGACATGGAGAGAAAATCGAGCACGCTGTTGACCTTTGCGTGAGACGAAGTACGCGCATTGCCAACGTAGGCCATATTAAGGCGCGGACGATATAGCGTGTACGAGCCGTTCGCAACCGCAAGAATCTCGTGCTGTGGATGCTGCCACTCTACGCGAACGTAAGCGTTGCGTCCGGCAGCCGGAACATACATGACCGTACCCCTGGTGATGTCGGAATCATGCAGATTCGAATCATACTTCTCCATACTGATGGAGGCGCGAAGCGAATGCAGGTTTCTGCGATTACGCTCCATCTTATTCAAGATCGAACTCACCAAACCCGCACCCTGAGCGCGAGCACCTATCGGGGAGCTGACGATGCTACCGGCCAGAACTAAAACAGCTATCAGGCCGAGGGGAACAAGTTTTCTCATAAACACTCCTTAGAAATTATATGACA
>DATHJK010000546.1:0-3729 GCA_035316225.1 Pyrinomonadaceae bacterium | reverse complement strand
TCGCTCAGAATCGAAGAACGATCTTCTCTCTTGCCAGAGAGAGTATCGGCACATATCGCGCGGCGCAGAAAAGAAGGACGCAGTTTCACGGTGACTTGCACGGCGCGTCCGGTGATTGATAAAACAGGGCAGACATTTAATTAAGGGTAAGGGATAGATGAGGAGGACACTGTGAAGGTATTGCTAATCAACCCGGAATTCCCGGACACTTACTGGAGCTTCCGTCACGCACTTTCGTTTCTGGGCAAGCGTGCGGCCTATCCGCCACTTGGTTTGTTGACCATCTCCTCTATGCTACCCAATTCATGGGAGCGGCGATTGGTTGATCTCAACGTCAGAAAGCTAAAATCGTCCGACATAGAATGGGCTGATATGGTCTTTGCCACTGCGATGATAGTGCAGAAAGAATCGTTGGAGCATATCGTCAAGCAGTGTAAGGCGCTGGGAAAGCGCGTTGTGATTGGCGGGCCGTTCGTTACGACCAGCGTTGAGAGCTTCCCCGAAGCCGATCACATCTTCTTCGGCGAAGCCGAGGCCACTCTGCCGCAATTCATAGAAGACCTTGAGCACGGCGAAGCCAAACGTATCTATCAAGCAGCAGAGCGCCCGCAGCTTTCTCTCACTCCCATTCCAGACTTCCGGCTCGCAGAGCTTAAACGCTACACCGCTATGAGCGTGCAATATTCGCGCGGCTGCCCTTTCCAGTGCGAGTTCTGCGACATCATAGAAATCTACGGGCGCATCCCGCGCACCAAGTCTAACGAGCAGATGCTGGCCGAACTCGATGCGCTGCGCGAAGTGGGATGGCGCGGCACGGTCTTCATCGTTGACGATAATTTCATAGGCAATAAGAAAAATGTTCGTCAACTGCTGCCTGCACTGGCCGACTGGCAGGAGCGCCATAATCATCCGTTCGACCTGCTGACGGAAGCGAGCCTTAATCTCGCGGAAGATGACGACCTGCTGGATAACATGCGCCGCGCAGGATTCCGCCGCGTCTTTCTTGGAATTGAAACGCCCGTCGAAGAGAGTCTGCTTGAGGCTCAGAAGAAACAGAACATGCACGGCAGCATGCTCGATGCCGTGAAAAAGCTTCAATCTTACGGGATGGAAGTGATGGGCGGCTTCATCGTAGGCTTTGATAACGACCCCGAAGATATTTTCGAGCGGCAGGTCAACTTCATACGCGAGAGCGCCATTCCGCTTGCTATGGTCGGGTTGCTCACGGCGCTTCCAGACACTCAACTTTGGCGGCGTTTGAAGCGTGAGGGGAGATTGATTGCGGAAAGCTCAGGGGAGAACACTAATTGCGCTCTGAACTTCGTGCCGAAGATGGATGCTGAACGGCTCATCGCAGGCTATCAATCCATTATGCGCACGATCTACAGTTCCGGCGAATACTACAGCCGCGTGCTGGAATGTCTGAAGCGAGTGCCGAAGGATGGGCCAGCGCCGCACCAGTACAGTGTCCTGAGCGGGTTTATGGCGATGATGCGCATGGCCTTAAAGCTTGGCATACTCGATAAGGAGCGCAAAGAGTTCTGGCGCTTCTTCCACCTGGCCGCTACTGAACATCGTGAGAAATTTGCGGAGTCCATGCGACTGGCCGCAATGGGCTACCACTTCCGCAAATTAGCCGAGGCGTATGACTTATAGCCGCGCCTAATACGTAACCTAATCCTCACACAACTAGAGCGAATTTCAGTTGAGTTATAGAGAGTAAGACTCATCACCGCAGACACAGAGAGGCTCAACACTCTGTGCTATCTCAGTGTACTCTGTGTCTGCGGTGATGAGCACAGCGTTCCATACACACAACTGTAATTCGCTCTAAAAATCGCTATAAATGAGAAGATGAATAGGGCTTTAGCCAGCTCATCCCTTATCGTAGAGGACTTGAACAATGCCTCTCGAACGCACGCCTTTAAGCTAGGTTATCATCCTGAGCTGGATGGACTACGGGGCGTCTCGATTCTGCTGGTTCTGGCTCATCACCTGGAGCTATGGTCGCAGTGGCACGGCGGCTTTCTGGGCGTAGATATATTTTTCGTACTCAGCGGCTTCCTGATTACCTCCCTACTTTTACAGGAATGGCAGTGGAGCGGACGAATCAGTCTGAAGAGATTCTACATACGCAGAGTTTTGCGATTGATGCCTGCGCTCTACCTTCTGATGCTGCTTCTGGGCCTGTATGCGTTTATCTTCCTGGATGCAAAACATGCGGTCAATATTTATTACAGCATTTTAGTTACATCACTCTATGCCTCCAACTGGGTACTGGCATTTAACTATGGCTATCAGCTTGGCCCGCTGGCTATTACATGGTCGCTTGCTATTGAGGAGCAGTTCTACTTGCTCTGGCCTTCTGCGCTCACTCTCGCGCTGAGACTGAAATTAAGAGAGCGTTCGATCTTCTTTGGACTGGCGCTCATTATTCTGCTTATCGTTCTACACCGCAGTATGCTCTGGCAAGAGGGCGCGTCCATCAGTCGCGTATACTATGCTACAGACACACGTGTGGATTCTATACTGACGGGCTGTTTGGCGGGGCTGCTGGTCGCATGGAACTTCTGGCCCAAGATGAAGAGATTGGGTTTCTACATGAGATGCCTGGCAATCATCGCGGCTATTTTTGCGATATATCAAATCATCACTGCTTCGCCCAGAGATGGGCAATGGTTTGCGGGCAGATACATCCTTTTCTCTCTTGCCATAGCGCAGATTATCACGGTGATTCTCCTCTGGCCTCCGAAGATTGCTCTAATGGTTTTAAGGTGGGAGCCGCTCGCCTGGGTGGGGCGCATTTCATACGGACTGTATCTTTGGCACTGGGCTATTCTCTCGCTTATCTTCCCCAGAGATGGCAGCCAGCCTTCCATTTTTCAAATGATGGAAATGGTAGTGTTCTCATTCACGGCGGCAACTCTCTCCTTTTATCTTGTCGAGAAGCCTTTCCTTCGCTGGAAAAGGCGTTTCAATGTTTATTAAAGTAGAAAGACCGGAAGAGATTAACTTGAAGTAGAATCCTGATTTGAAAATAGAGGCCAACGTTTATCCGGTTAAGATTTTCAATTGCAGGACTCGGCCTAACCTTGTTCACGCTTGTAGTGCTGAAGGTTCTGCCATAAAATGATTGCCGTAAAGTGAAAAGATTTTTGTAACAGAATGCAGGGATTTCGCATCAGCGCTTTCCCTTGCAACCAACTACCCACTGCTTTTCATTATCCTAAATACTCCCGTTGAATCTGTTTGAAGCCAGCAGATGATTGCTGAAGGCACATTCGTAGCTCACTATCGCATCATGGAGCCGCTGGGTGCGGGCGGCATGGGCGCGGTCTATAAAGCGCGCGACGAGAAACTACATCGCGTGGTGGCTCTCAAAGTGCTGTCGCCGGAAGCTCTTGCGCAGGAGGATCGCCGCCGCCGATTTCTACAGGAAGCACGCGCCGCATCCTCCTTGAATCATCCGCACATTCTCACCGTTTATGAGATAGGCGAAGCGGACGATAAGCCTTACATGGTGATGGAATATGTAGAGGGAGAGACGCTGCGCCAGAAGATTGCTGCAAGCGCTCTGTCCGTCCGAGATGCTCTGGGTATAGCTATTCAGGTCGCAGGCGGATTAATGAAAGCGCACGAGCACGGCATCATTCATCGTGATCTGAAGCCGGAAAACCTGATGATCAGCAGCGACGGCTATGCGAAGATTCTGGACTTCGGTCTTGCCAA
>DATHJK010000545.1:0-3480 GCA_035316225.1 Pyrinomonadaceae bacterium | reverse complement strand
AGCGGTCGCTCATGTTGTGAATCTTGCGATCCATGCCGTAGGTCGCAACCGCGCTGTAGATAAGCGCAGACGAGATGAGTGGGCCAACTGTGCGCGCAAGGCTCGCAACGGATTGAGTGACGCCCAGCACGCCGCCCTGCTCGCCGCGCCCGGCGCTCTTTGAAGCAAGCCCCGTGAGCGAGGGCGTCGCAAGGCCGTTGCCAATGGCGAAGCAAGCGCCGACGGCCAGCAGAGCGAAAAGCCCCGTGTGCGGGCTTGTTAATGGAATGGCGAAAAGACTCAGGGTAAAGAGCAGCGCGCCCGTGATGACCAGCGTCGGCTCGCTGAAGATTTTCACGAGCCGACCTATTAGCCCGCCCTGTATGATTGCTCCTATGATGCCGACGTAGGCGAAAAGCCAGCCAGTGTCGTGCGCGTCGTAACCGAAGCGATACATAGTGAACAGAGCGAACGAGGTCGTCATAATCGAGAAGGCTGTGACGAAAAGAAATGAGATGACGAGAATGAAGGCCAGCCTTGCTTGCTTGAGCGCTTTGATAAGCTGCGACCAGCGGCCTTGTGATGCAGAGATGCGCGCGGGATGATCTTTGTCAACAGTTTCAGGCAGCACGAAGTAGAGCAGCGTGGCGTTAGCCAGTGCCATCACGCCCGCAAAGATTAAGGGCACGCTGATGCCCGGCAAGTGCAGTCCGCCCCAGTTGATGTCCCACTTGCTCAGTATGCCGCCTATGGCCGGGCCGAAGATGAAGCCAAGTCCGAAAGCCGCGCCCACAAGCCCCATCCCACGCGCGCGCTCTTCCGGCGGAGTTATATCTGCTATGTAAGCTTGCGCCGTTGAGATGTTGCCGCCCGTTATACCGTCAATGATGCGGCCAGCGAAGAGCATCCACAGCGCCGTTGCAAAGCCCATGATGAGGAAACCCAGGCTCGTTCCCAGAAGGCTCAGGAAAAGAACGGGGCGGCGACCGTACCTGTCGGAAAGCCTTCCCAGTATGGGCGTGAAGAGGAGCTGCATGATGGAGTAGGAAGCGAACAGCAGCCCTACGACGCGCGCCGACGCATGAAAGCGCGTGCCTTCTACATAGTACGGCAGGACGGGAATGACTATCCCGAAACCAATCAGGTCAATGAATATCGTGACGAAGATGACCAGCAGCGGGTAGCGTCTCATAAAGACAGTGATGAATGCAGAGTGTAGAATGCAGAATGAAAAGCATTTAATTCATCACTCATCATTCTGCATTCTGCACTGCTTTATCTCCTTCTCCTCATCAATGTTCTGTCAATTGAAGCGCGGCCACCGCCCGCGATGAGGAGAGCCAGAGCGATGGCGAGCATTGAGAGCGGGTAGCCGATCCTTTGAAGAGGGAAGTTCCAGTTCTCTGCGGCGCGAAGCCCGCCGTAAACGGCAACGAGCATGACGGGCATGATCATCAGTGCGCCAAGTCTGGTCAGTAGACCGAAGAATGTTAGCAGGCCGCCTATCAATTCAAAGAGCGCAGCCGCTCCCAGCCATGCCCAGGCCGGACGCAGGCCGGAAGATGCTGGCTCCATCGCTGCCCATCTGTAGAGGCCGGTGCCGCCGCGCACGCCGAAGACTTTTTCAGCGCCGTGCATGATGAAGAGAGCGCCCATGATTAGACGCAACGGTACAGTCACCCATGTGTCAGTGGTGGCAATCAGCTTACGAAACATCGCTGTTCCTTTTAACTCATTTCCGAAATGATATAGCGTGCAAACATCTTAAATTATTTTGTCCCGGCTTGTCGCGCCTCGATAGCTCGATAAAGATTGAATTTTCAGCAGAATGAAACCTCCATCACGGCGAAAAAAAGATTCCGGAACCAAAGTACGAAAAATTTCGTTGACAATACGAAGCGTTTCGTAGTAGAGTGCGCAGCCGTTGGGAATTGTTGGGGAAAGGATATGAAAACTTTGACCAGACAGACGACGCCGCGACCTACGGATGCGGAGCTGGAAATCCTGAGCGTGCTGTGGCAGCGCGGCCCTTCGACCGTGCGCGATGTGCATGAGGTCTTGAGCGAGACGAAAGATACAGGCTACACGACCGTGCTCAAGCTCCTTCAGATAATGAGCGAGAAGGGGCTGGTGCGCAGGGATGAGCGCGAGCGGGCACATGTTTACGAGGCTCGCCTTCCGCAGGAGCAGACGCAGCAGCAACTGGTAGGCGACCTGCTGGACAAAGCCTTTCAAGGTTCTGCCATGAAGCTGGTGATGCACGCGCTGGCTACGAACAAAGCTTCCGCGGCAGAGCTTTCCGAGATAAGGAGAGTTTTAGACGACTTCGAGCGAGGTGCAAAATGAATCCGATTCAAGCTTTTCTAGCGCAGCCCTTCACGCAATCAATCGGCTGGGCGCTTGTGCATTTCATATGGCAGGGCGCAATCGTCGCTCTGCTGTTCGGCTGCGTGCGCGCTTCACTCAAGCGCTCGTCCGCCAACGTGCGATACACGGTCGCCTGCTTCGCGCTCGTGCTGATGCTGGCGCTGCCCGTCATCACAACTTTCATCGTCAGAGAATCGCTGAGGTCGTCCGTAGAGCAGAACGCGGTGCAGGCTCGACCCGGTGTTGTATCTGATGTGGCGAATGCTGCAAGAGCAGTGGACGCGCGCCCCGTGATTGCGACGCAATCGCCCGCCGCTTTGCCGGAAACTCATCGCGCATTCTCGTTTGAGAGTTGGGCGTTGTCTCAAAAATTGAATTTTCTAATGCCGTGGCTCGTGGCGCTATGGATTGCAGGCGTCGGACTACTCTCGCTGCGCGCAGCGGGCGGTTGGGTGCAAGCGCAGAGGCTCCGAAAGCGTATGACTTCGCGCGCGGATCAGGTCTGGCAGGACGTTGTTGCTCGTCTGGCGTGGCGGCTGAAAGTTTCGCGCACAGTGCGTCTGTGTGAATCTGCGATTGCCGAAGTGCCTACGGTCATAGGATGGCTGCGTCCTGTGATACTTCTGCCTGCAAGCGCGCTCACAGGATTGAGCCGCGAGCAGATGGAAGCATTGCTCGCTCACGAGCTTGCTCACATACGCCGTCACGATTACCTTGTGAATCTCATTCAGACGGCAATCGAGACGCTGCTCTTTTATCATCCTGCGGTCTGGTGGGTTTCCAGGGAGATTCGCACGGAGCGCGAGCACGCCTGCGACGATCTGGCTGTGGCCGCGTGCGGCGACGTGCTGATGTACGCTCGCACGCTTGCAGAGCTTGAGACATTGCGGGCTAATCAAGCGCCGCAACTCGCAGTCGCCGCCAACGGCGGCTCGCTTCTGACGCGCATAAGACGTTTAGTAGAAACTCCTTCGCAAAGCTCCAACCGGCCTACGGCCTTGCTCGCCAGCGTCATAGCGCTCGTCACAATCTTCAGCATCTGGGCCAGCGCAAGCACAGCCATGCGCGCGCGCGACGTGGCCGTCTCGGCAATCGAGCGACTGCGCGAGTCTTATCCTTTCACTGCAAGCGGCA
>DATHJK010000544.1:0-2534 GCA_035316225.1 Pyrinomonadaceae bacterium | reverse complement strand
TGGGCGCGGTCGGCATCGGCGCGACCATCTATTTTGGCTCCGAAGAATCAACACGGCAGATAACGGAGATAAGCGAAGCTTTCGCCTACGCGCATGAGCTTGGAATGGCTACGATTCTCTGGTGCTATCTGAGGAACAAGGCTTTCAAGACGGACGAGGGCGACATGCATGCGTCGGCTGACTTGACAGGTCAGGCGAATCATCTTGGCGTGACGATTCAGGCGGACATAATCAAACAGAAGCTGCCGGAGAGAAACGGCGGCTACAACGCGCTGAACCGTGGCGGGATATCTTACGGCAAGACCAGCAAGCTGGTTTACGAGAAGCTGACTACGGATAATCCCGTTGACCTGGTTCGTTATCAGGTTGCCAATTGCTACATGGGGCGCTGCGGGTTGATTAACTCCGGCGGCGAATCAAAAGGAGCATCGGATATGGCCGAGGCCGTCCGCACAGCGGTCATCAACAAGCGCGGCGGCGGCATGGGATTGATTTCTGGACGCAAAGCTTTCCAGCGCCCCATGAATGAAGGCGTCGAGCTTCTGAACGCGATTCAGGACGTTTATCTTTCGGAAGAGATAACGGTCGCATGATAAAAATTTTCCGTTAAAAATCCAGTCAGGGACGATTGAATAATTTTAAATTTCAGATTTGAAACCTGAAGTCATTCAATCGTCTCTGACTGGACTCTCCTCTTTTTATCCTGCTCGATATTCCGGCGCTAACAACTCTTCTCAATCTGCATTAACTGCTTTCCCGTTTCGCCCTGCGAGTCGTGCCACCGCATCGGCCAGTACGTTCAACTCGACAGGCTTCGCCATGTGCATCTGGTAACCGGCAGAGAGTGCGCGCCTTATGGATTCCTCATCGGTGTAAGCCGTGAGCGCGATTGCCGGAAGATTACCCACGCCCTTTTCTGCTTCTATCTCTCGCACGCGACGAATCAGGTCGTAGCCGTCGAGTCCGGGCATACCTATGTCCGACACGAGTACGTCCCACTGCTCGCGCGCCAGAATCTCCAGCGCCTCTGTGACGGAAGCAGCTTCTTGAACCTGCGCACCGTACTCTTTCAGCCCGGCGCGTATCATGACGCGCGCATCCTGCTCGTTATCAACCACGAGCAGACGCACGCCTTCGAGCGATGCTGGCTTTTGCGCCGGAGGCGTCTGCACGGAATTCTCTTCCCATAGCATGTCAACTTCGTTCGCTCTCGCACGCAGCGCCACGACAGGAAGAGAGACGATGAACGTCGCGCCCTTACCCTCGCCCTCGCTCACAGCCTCCACAGTCCCGCCGTGCATCTCAACGACGTGGCGCACGATTGCCAGCCCCAGGCCAAGCCCGCCGTGCGTGCGCGTCGTGGTGCTGTCGGCCTGACGAAAACGGTCGAAGACAAATGGCAGGAAACTTCTGCCTATGCCCGCGCCCGTGTCCGTGACGAGCATCTGCACGCAAGCGCCAATGCGTTTAAGTCTGACTTCTATGCGTCCGCCCTGCGGCGTGAATTTCACTGCGTTCGACAGAAGATTCCATACCACCTGTTGAAGTCGCGTAGGGTCGCCCGATATAACCCCCGCGCGCGCGTCCAAATCCAATCTAAGGTCAATGGCTTTGGCCTCGACCGCAGGACGCACGGTGTTAGCGGCGGATTCTATAATCTGCGAAAGCTCAACGGGCTGCACCTTCAGGTTGAGCTTGCCCGTGATGATGCGCGATACGTCCAGAATGTCTTCGATTAGCTGCGACTGCATGCGCGCGTTGCGCTCTATGATTTCCAGCGCCTGTTCGTTCACGCCTTCGGCCAGATTCCCTGAGCGAAGAAGACTCGTCCAGCCCAGCATGGCCGTCAGCGGCGTGCGCAATTCATGCGAGAGCGTTGCCAGAAACTCATCTTTAGCGCGGCTCGCGGCCTCTGCTTCGGAGCGCGCTACGGTCTCACGCTCGAAGAGTCGCACGTTATCAATCGCAACGGCTGCCAGATTCGCCGCCACGCGCATAGCAGTCTCGTGCCCCGGCTTGTATGCTGAGAGTTCGTAAGCCTGCACCTCAATCGTCCCGACCATGCGACCCATCACGGACATGGGCGCTGCCATAGAAGATTGCGGCATCAACCCGTTATCAACTCCCACTTTCACGCCCGGATGACCTTCCATAGCTTTCAAGTAATCATCCGTAATGATTATTCGATTCTCTTTGACGGCGAGACTGTTCGGCCCATCCGTAATAGGCATAGGCGGCAGAGTCGAGACATCAACCTCTACGCCTTCGCCCCATGCGTATTGAGCCGTGCGGACATCTTGTTCCGAATCGTAGAGCGAGATGAAAATTCCTATGCACGGCATAGAGGCTGCGCAGAAGTCGCGTAACGCCCGGAAGATTGTCAAAAGATCGCGCGCAGTGCCGAGCGCCTGTCCCAGAGGGGCGAGCCTGTCCAGCAGCCGCTCGTATTCGACTATGGCGCGGCGGTTGGCTGCGCGAAGCAGAGTCTCAGTCTGTTTCTGTTTCGTGATGTCTGCGGAAACGCCTACGACGCC
>DATHJK010000543.1:0-16874 GCA_035316225.1 Pyrinomonadaceae bacterium | reverse complement strand
GCAATTCCTGCGAACCTGAGAGGCTACGTAGCTCTTGCTTTACAGAACGGGCTGCTCACGGCAGATAACAACATGTTCCGCCCGCAGAGTTCGCTTACACGATTGGAACTGGCGCACGCGCTCGTTGCCATCACTAAGATTCAAAACAGGTAACCGAAATTAGAGTTCAATAAAAAGCGCGACCTCTTCTGCGATGAAGAGGCCGCGCTTCTTTTCGCCAAAGCCCTTCATTACACACCTGTAAAAAGCACCGCGCCGGGGCTTGTATTTCTTGAGCGGGGTGCGAGGTCTGTCAAGATACGAGGGAGGGAAGCGTCCTGCCTGAGATTTTCTGGAAATAGAGTTGGCGGCACTCAAATTTCAGCGACGCTTTTTGGCCGCGCCTTTGCGTGATGATTTCTTCGCGCCCGATTTGCTCGAAGACTTTTTTGCGCCGCCGCTCTTTTTAGCAGAAGCGCGCTTCGCTGATTGTTTTCGGACGCGGCGACCGCGACGACCATGGCTCTCTATTTGTCCGCTTGTGGTCAGCAACTCGTAACTGCGGCGCACGACGTTGCGCGCCACGCCAGCGGCGTCCGCTAGCGTTCGCTCGCTTGGCAATAGCTCGCCGGCGGCAAGGACTCCGGTCTGTATCATCCTGCCAATCTGGTTTGTTATCTGTCGAGTGAAAGATTCTGAGCCTCCGCGTTTGACGCGGACTTTAATTGAGGCCATCTTTTTTCTCCTTGAGTAGGGGCTACGGTGATAATTCGGAGAACGGCTCTTCGGACTGTCGAGTGGCGGCAATTCTATGCGCGAGGCTTGCTGGCGTCAATAGATATTTTGAGGTTTATTCCCGGCGCTCGAAGCGCCCGGCTATTGTTATAAAGTCCCATGCGAGCTTTTCATTTGCGGTGAAGCGCCAGACGGCCTGCGATGCGCCAGCGGCTCTGTTCTTCCGCCGCTTGTCTCTGACTAACAGAGGGCGTTTTCTGTTTAGAGATGTAGCGGAGCGCGGCTGCGATGATTGCCATGTCGCGCCTCTCTTCTGTAGCCTGGTCTTCGATCTCCTGTTCGGATGCTTTTGCGCGCCGCTCGTTGAAGCGCTGAATGAAGCCTGTGTCCAATAGTCCCGCGATGAACTCGCGGTCGCGCACAATCTCACGGAAGAAAGGAAGAGTGGTACGGATTCCGCCGACTGCGTACTCGTCCAGCGCGCGGCGCAGACGGTCAATCGCTTCCTCTCTGGTGCGCCCCCACGCGGCGAGCTTAGAGATCATAGGGTCATAGTAGATTGAAACCTGCGCGCCTGCTTCCACGCCGCAATCGTTTCTTATCCCCGCCCCATCGGGCACGCGCAAAAAAGAGATGCGCCCCGGTGACGGCAGAAAATTGTTCTCAGGGTCTTCCGCGTAGACGCGGCATTCTATGGCGTGCCCGCTCCAGCTTATCTCTTCCTGTTTGAAAGAGAGCGGTTGGCCTGCTGCGACCATTATCTGCTCGCGCACAAGGTCGAAGCCCGTAACAAGCTCTGTGACGGGATGCTCGACCTGAAGGCGCGTGTTCATCTCAAGAAAGTAGAAGTCGCGCGTCGCGTCTGCGACCAGAAATTCGACAGTGCCCGCTCCAGTGTAATCAACCGAGCGCGCTATCTTGATTGCAGCTTCTCCCATAGCCGCGCGCAAACCGGCATCATTAAGAGGCGACGGGCATTCTTCTATAACTTTCTGATGGCGGCGCTGAATGGAGCATTCGCGCTCGCCCAGGTGTGCAAAATTCCCTTGAGTATCGCCAAAGATTTGAATCTCTATGTGGCGCGGGCGCTCTATGGCTTTTTCCAGATAGACTTCAGAGTTGCCGAATGCCGCAGCCGCTTCAGACTTTGCCGTCTCGAAAGCTGAATCGAGGTCGTCTTCTTTCTCTACGAAACGCATGCCCTTGCCGCCGCCGCCCGCGCTCGCTTTGAGCATCACAGGGTAACCGAACTGCCGGGCAATCTCGTGCGCTTCTTCAAATGATGTGAGCGGCTCGGTCGTTCCCGGCACGACGGGCGCGCCCACAGAGAGCGCAGCGCGGCGCGCACTCACCTTAGACCCCATCACCTCCATAGCCTCCACGCCGGGGCCTATGAAAACGAGACCCGCTTCCCGTACAGCGCGCGCGAACTCCGCGTTCTCGGCCAGAAATCCGTAGCCGGGATGAATCGCCTCTGCCTTCAACGCCGTAGCAGCCTCGACTACTGCACCAATATTCAAATAGCTTTCAACAGAAGGCGCGGGGCCAACGCAAACGGCCTCGTCCGCCATGCGCACATGAAGAGCTTCCATATCAGCTTCCGAATAAACGACGACGGGCGAGATATTAAGGTCGCGGCACGCTCGAATAATTCGCACGGCAATCTCGCCGCGATTGGCTATAAGGATTTTCGAGAACATAGAATTCAGGAGTCAGAATACAGGAGTCGGAAGTCAGATGAAAAGCAGCGTTGCACGCTCTTGTTGAAATTGAGTTCGTGCGCTCACTATTGAATCACAGAGAATATACAGACCTCTGGATTCTGACTCCTTAGTTCCGTTCTTAAACCACTATTGAATTTCCGGGCTGGCGTGGGTCGTAGCGTATGAGGATGGTAGCGCCGGGTGAATAAGCGGAAGGGCGCGAGCGCTGATCGTTGTCGAGCGTTTCAAATGATTCGTATTCGACGCTGCTAATCTCGTAAGAGTAAAGAATCTGAGTGATGGTTCCCTGGCCGTCCTGCGCGGCCTCCAGAACGCGCGCCTCTGTTATACGCCCCATTCGCAGCAGACGATTGCGCCGCGCGGCTTCGGGGTCTTCTTTGGGGCGTCGGAAGCGATCTAAGAATGACATGAACCGAGAGAGTAGCCGAAAAGCTCAAGGCGTGTTTGGATCGTCCTGTGTGGACGATTTCTGGCGAGCCTGTGCGGCGCTCATGATAACGCCGTCAACTATGCGCGGGTCGTCCGCAGTACCTATTACGCCGTCTTCGCCTGGAAGACGCAGCTCGTAATTTGTGAAAGAGACCGTCGGCTCAGTCGAATCGTCAAGATTAGCGCTGGCGCGACGTAACGCCGCACCGCGAAGCTTCGGCCCTTTAGTCTCGTCCGCGCGCGCCTGCATTGACCATGCTTTGTAGGCAGTAGGGTCCAGAGCAGAGAGTGACACGGCGATTGAGCCATCCGGGTCAGGCACGCGCTGGCGTATATCATCAAAGCTGGCGGGGATAGTCCCGCGAAGTATGCGGTACTCGACGACAGCTCTCTTGAATGTGTAGAGCGGCGCGAGCATCGCCGCTTCCACTCCTTTTCGATGTTCGCGCACGCGCTCCGGTATAGTGACGCCAATGAAAGCCAGTATCATCAGGGCGACCAGCAGCGAAGAGGCTAAGCCCCCATGCGCAAGCCTGTTTCCGGCGAAGCGTATAGACTCGCGGCGTATGCTGCGGCAGATTCGCGCGCCGATTATTGACGCGATGATAGCAAAGGGGAGCACCACAAACTTCATCTGCCATGATGCGGTTTCGGCGGCCAGTATCAGAGACCGTAAGCTCAGCGCCACGGGAAGGCTTTTGAGAAGCGCTACGAGCGTAAAGATGAAGAAGGCCAGAAGCGGCAGAGCGCCCAGCGTTGCCGTGCAAAACGCACGCCCGTAAAAGGGAAGCTCGTATTCGGGTTGAGCCAGAGGTGGGCCGACGGCCATAGCGCCGCAACTGGCGCAGCCATCTTGCTGTAAATCGCCTTCAAACTTCGAGCCACAACACGGGCAGACGGTCAATTTCTGTGCACCTCGCACACCACTGAATGGGGAGATTTCTATTTCTTGCAAGCTTAAATACTCCGCGTTCTCTAAGAGACTGAAAAATTAATGCACAAGCTTCGGCTCCGGCCTGCGCTCGTGACCGGAATTAGATGCAGCATGAGACGCTTCGGCTGCCGCCTTTTGCTCCTTCTCGACTTTTGTTACCTCGCGCCACGTGTGGTACATGCGGTGCGCGAAAGTCCAGTAAGAGCCTACGGCCAGAACCCATAGCACCTGCGGCATCCGGTTGAAGAAGATGTTCTGCGAACCCGGGTGCGTGGTGAGCGCGCCGATTATCAAAAGAACTACTCTCTCAGGGCGGCGCAGGAAACCAACGTCGCATTTAGGTATAAGACTTTCGGCGCGCGCGCTGGCGTACGAGACCATCACGGAACCCATCAGCCCAGCGCCCGCCAGAAATACGTTTAGCGTCGAATGAAACTCTGTGTCGCGCGCGTAGAAGACCATCAGCCCGACAAAGCAAACCATGTCTGAAAGGCGATCAAGAGATGAATCCAGAAAGCCTCCGAAGCGCGTCACGCGACCCGAAAGGCGCGCGACCTGCCCATCGAGCATGTCAAAGAGGTTTGCAACTATCAGTATGATTCCGGCCCAGAAGAAGTGGCCCATGCCAAAGAGCAGACCGCAGCCGACGTTAATAGCCACGCCTATGACCGTCAGGATGTTAGGGTTCACGTGCCCGTAGGCCAGCCAGCGCACCATCGCACTGATGATACGCTGCGCGCCGCGCCCTATGCTCGCCCCAAACATTCCTGTAATTGACGCTCCTTCAGAAAAAACGGGCAACCGAAACTTGAATGCTCGGCCTGCCCGCGTTTTCAAATATGCATGATAGAGATGCGCTGAATAGCTTGTCAAGGATTGCGCGTCTCTGTGATGCAGGGTTTGTGCGCGATTAAATTGTCAGGTTCACTGTCCACACTCTGAGTTGGAGCGAGTGACAACCGGGCTAAACCTTCTTTGGTATTCAGCGCTTGACAGGAAAGCGCAGACCGTTGACGGTAGCAAGTTAGGCTTTGACACCCAAACTTCTACCACAAAGCGGTGAACCCTTTCCTTATTCTCCTCTCAAAAGTGATAAGCAGTCAGTTTTATACGGCACGCGCCTGATTAGGTCTCACATTACTGTCGCATAAAGCCTCAGCCTATCTCTAGTCAACGTTGGATGCCGGGACTTGCATTGTGTGGTATCGTCAGCGGTCGAGTGAATTCCAGCGTTAGATGCTCGTTGCTGATTTAACCGATAGGCGAGGAGAACACTATGAAGCTCATTACGGCATTCTTAACAGTGGTCAGTTGCTTCTGTTTTAGCTCTATTGCTGGCTGTTCTCTCTCTGGGTCCAATTCCAATATGCCGCCGACCTCTACCCAATCAGCGCAACCAGATAACAATCAGGCCGCCCATCCTTCTGTTGCGTCGAACACATCAGGCGAGGAGTCGAAGCAGCAAACAAGCGAAGTTGCGACCGACAGCAATGAAGTAAACGACCAACTGCACACGCCGCCGCAAGGCACTGCCGAACGGCAGGCTATCATGGACTCTCTGCGTGAAGAGTTTAATAGTCCTCGGAGTAGTCTTTACATGCCCCATAGAGGCAGCATAACTTTCGTCGTGAATTACCTGAAAGTGCACAACGGCTGGGCATGGATGAATGCCTATCCGCATTCATCTGACTCTAGTGATAGTTTTGGGGAATACGATGGCTTCCTATTGCATCAAGTGGGCGACCGTTGGGAGTTGATGAAAAGGCCGGAGGCGGTCAATGATCCAAATGACCCTGAGAATCTGGATTACCCGACCCGCGAGGATGTTAAGAGAATCATGCGAATGTATCCCTCAATCCCGGCGGACATTTTTCCGAGATAGCGTTAGAGAAGAAGACATAGGTAATCATCCGCTACTTAAGTGGAAGGGCGCAGCATAATAACTTATTCGCTTTGTTGCAAAAGTCAGAAATGACACAACATAGAGTTGGGCCAGATGACCTCTGGTCAAAATGCTGTTGGCCCAACTTACTTTTGCAACAAAGCGAATGGCTTTCATCATTCATGGCTTTAATGATAGTTGAATGGCTTGTTGCCGCGCCCGGTTAATTCGGGCGTTAGGCGGCGGGAGAACCGTATGACAACTCTACAAATGCTCCTGATGATTGGCCTGTATGTGATCGCGTTGGTCGTCGTCATCTACTTCACCCGCGCGACGGCGCGTCGCGTCGTAGGGGCACTGGCCGGTGGAGCAGCGGTAGGGTTGATGGCGCTTGGAGCAATCAAACTATGCGAAACCCTCGGATGGTGGAAGATACCTTTTGCCTCAACGCCGTATTTCGCCTTCATCTTCTACGTCGGAGTGGCTATTACGTGCTCGCCTATCTACCTGGTCACCTGGCGGGTGGCTCGCCGGTTTGGGTGGCGCGGGCTGGCAGTGTGCGTTGCTATTGTAGCGATAATAGGCCCACCGCGAGATTATTTGTACGCCGCGACGTTCCCCAAGTGGATGGTCTTCAGTCCGGGCGTGGCACCTATCCTCGCAGACTCGGTGACCTACATCGGCATAGTGGTTCTGGGACACGCTGTAATGCGGCTCGTGTCCGGTCCCGCCCGAGAGGATCGATTGGCTAGAGGAACCGCCTAACAACGTGTTGCAGGTGAGCGCACTTTCGATTCGCTCAATTCGCGCCGCCTGAGCACCGGCGTTGGGCGCTTACCGGATTTCTATATTTATAAGGACAGAGTTGCTTGAACATTAAGGCTTATCTGGAACGCATCAACTATCATGGCTCGCTTGCTCCTACTGCCGAGACGTTGCGCGCATTGCAGGTCGCGCACCTGTTGACAGTGCCATTTGAAAATTTAAGTATTCACGCTGAAGAGCCGGTTGTTCTCGAAGATGAAGCTCTGTTTACCAAGATCGTCGAGCGCAGGCGCGGCGGCTTCTGTTATGAAGCCAACGGTCTGTTTGCCGCATTATTGCGCGCTCTGGGCTTCCAAGTCTCTATGCTATCAGCCGCAGTTGCGAATGCGGAAGGCGTCTTTGGGCCGGACTTCGACCACATGGCGCTGATGGTTTCTTTAGAGCGCCGTTGGCTTGTAGATGTGGGCTTTGGTGATTCATTCCGTGAACCGTTGCTGCTGGATGAGCGAGGCGAGCAGGTGCAGGGCAGACACGCATATCGCATTATTCCCGACGACACCCACTTGATTCTGATGCGACGTGATGATGGTGATGAATGGAAGGCTCAGTATCGCTTTAACTTAAAGAGCCATAACTATGCTGACTATGCAGGGATGTGCCGCTACCACCAGACTTCTCCGCAGTCGCACTTCACCAGAGCGCGCATCTGCTCGCGTGCAACTGACGAAGGGCGCGTGACACTGAGCGAGATGCGTTTCATCAGAACGTCTGAAGAGGGCGGGCGAAAGGAACGAGCTTTAACGAGCCAGGAAGAGTACGAAGAGATACTGCGCGAGCATTTTGGTATTGTAATGACCAGCTAGCGCCACTGAGAGTCATCTGTATCTCACGCCGCTACGAACAGATCATTTGCTTTCGCCTTCAAGCTGGCTACAAGGGATTAATCTTTACCAGCTTCTTCTTCGCCAGCCTCGTCGTGCAAAGTGGTGAGACGCCTGATCTCAAAATTTCGCGCGCCCGCAGGAGTTCGCACCGTTACTTCGTCGCCCTCTTCTTTGCCCATCAGACTGCGGCCTACAGGTGAAGTGGTCGAGATTAGACCTTTCTGTGGGTCGCTCTCTTCGGGCGTGACTAATCTATAAGTCACTTCCTCGTCGCGCTCCGAATCAAAGAGCAGGAGGGTCGAGCCGTAGGCTGCACGGTCGTGCGGGACTTTAGAGATGTCTATGGATGCGATTTCGCTGATGCGTTGTCGAAGCTCCGCGATGCGAGCCTTGATGAAGTGCTGGCGGTCAAGCGCGGCCTTGTACTCGGAGTTCTCTCTTAAATCTCCAAACTCAAGCGCACGCTTTATCTCTTTCGGAAGATGCACGCGCAACTCTGACTCAAGCGTCTCAAGCTCACCCTGCAAACGATCTTTGATTTCTTGTGTCAACTCTGTCCTCTCATAGAAGAATTTGTTTCAGCGTGCTCCCGATAGTCCGCCGAATGACTCAATTCACCAGGCTCGTAATTATAAACGGCAAAGAGCCAGCGTGAAAGAGACTTTCTTCTCAAACGCATTCCTGCGCCCTGTGATAAGAAGCCTCTTCGGGCGAGCCGAAACTTATGCCTGTGTCACGCGCCGTGCGAATCAACTGGCTTGTCGGCGGCACCGTTTTGATATTCGCAACGGCCTGTTCGAGCGGCACTGTGATGATGTCTGCGGCCTGCAATGCCACCATCACATCGCGCTCGCCACGCGCCAGCGCTCGCACCGCGCACGAGCCGAAATTGGTTGCAAGCATGCGGTCGAACGCATTGGGTCGTCCGCCGCGCTGCAAATGTCCCAGCACGACGCAGCGCGTCTCTTTGCCTGTTAATCTTTCCAATTCGTGCTGGCAGAAGAAGCCCACGCCGCCAAGACGGGGCGCATGCAGGCGGTCGCCCCTGTCCTGGTAAATCAGTTCGCCGCTTATCTCGCTCGCGCCTTCTGCTACAACCATGATGCTGAACTGCGAGCCGCACTCCTCTCGTTCGCGTATCTTCGTGGTGACAGATTCCATAGAGAAGGGAATCTCAGGAATGAGAATCACATCTGCGCCGCCAGCCACTCCGGAGTGAAGCGCAATCCAGCCTGTGTTCCGCCCCATCACTTCCAGAATCATCACGCGGTCGTGCGATTCTGCTGTTGTGTGCAGGCGATCAATGGCTTCGGTCGCAATGTCCAGCGCGGTAGCAAAGCCGAAAGTCAGTTCCGTGCAGGCTAGATCGTTATCAATCGTCTTCGGCACGCCCACTACGGGCACGCCCCTGCTGTCAAACTCGGCAGCGATTGCCAGAGACCCTTCACCGCCAAGCACCACCAGCGCGTCAATGCCAAGCTGCTCCAGATTTTTAATCGCATCCTGAAAAACATCGTGACGTTTGCCGACCGTCCCGTCTTCGCCATGCTCTACGAAGCTGCCACGATTGCGTGCGCCCAATATGGTTCCGCCTCGCGGCAGAAGCCCGCGCACGTGCGCCGCCGTCAACTCGTGCGCCTTCGTAGGACTGAGTAGTCCCTCGAAGCTGTCCTCTATGCCGATGACGCGCATGTTGTATTCGCCTATGGCAGTTTTCACCACCGCGCGAATCACAGCATTCAAGCCCGGCGCGTCGCCTCCCCCAGTCAACACTCCGATGGTCTTGTACATATTCTTGGGTGACGGGTGACAGGTAACAAGTGACAGGAAAGAAGAAGTGATAAGTGATGAGTGATAAGTTATAAGAGAAGACATCTAGCTCTTTCTTATCACTTATCACCGCTTCTCTTGTCACTCTCTTGTCACCTGTTACCTGTCACCCGTCACGGCCTTTCTGTCCTGACTTTCGGCGGCTCAAAATAGTCGCCGTATTCAGGGTAGTCGCGCGTGATGATGGAGCCGGGGCGCGTGTTCTCGGTCAAAAGCGTGAGCGCGTCGCGCAGCACCTTGCGCTGCAACTCGCGCATGCCGGGTTTGCCCAGACTGTTCCCTATCTTGAATCCTTTCGGATAGAGCGAGCGCGGCGGGCGCATCTGCCCGGAGACTTCAGGGCTGACCGTGATTAGAACGGTAGAGATTCCTTTCATCTCTATCTCTCTCTGAACCGCTACGACCGTGCGGTGGCAAACGCTGGGTCAGCCGCCTGTCAATACAACCGCGTTCGCACGCGAGCCTCTGTCAATCTCGTTCGCTATCTCCGGCGCAGTGCCTTCGTACATGGCCTTCAACTGCATGGTGTAGCCCATGTAACCCACATGCTTGCGCGCCACGCCGCCTATGAAACCCTCTTCTGCGAGATCGCGCAGCACGTCTATGGGAAATACCACGTTGATGTCGCGGTCTGCGTCCCGGTGATCGTAGTGATGGTGCGTGACCATCAAATCCCGCGAATCAACGTCGGGCGGTATGATGCGAAAGCCCAGGTCGCCAAGCTCGTCAGCGATGTTGAAAGAATCCTGCTCTCTCAGATGTACGCCGCCCGCCGTGACGATTGCTATGGTGCTCTTTTTAAGATCGCCCTCGAACGGTGTGAACGGAACGCACTTGCGAGAAATCGCCACTTCGGGTGCTCCTTCGACTTGAAAAATTCTAACGACGATACAGAGCGCCGTACAGGAGTGAACCGGCGACGATAACAGTAATCAAACCGCCTATGCGCAGAAACCACAGGTAACGCGGGCTATTGATCAAGTCCGCGAAAGGACTCAAGCCCGCCTGTGCGAAGTTCCTGACCATGAACTGCTGAAACTTGCGCGGCCAGACCAGCAGCATCAACCCGTAGAGCACTGCAATCGAAAAAAATATTATTGCGACGTAACCGAGCATTATTCACCCCCTGATTTATGAAACGGGTGGGGCTGAACCCTCCCCTTGAGCGGCAAATCTGCGAAAGCTTCAAGAGTTCAGCCCGCCGTTTCTCTCTTTGGTGAGTTACGCTTCCCGTTACAGATTGCGCAGCACCTCGAACAAATCCTCGTTGTCCGGTTGGTCGGAAATATCGTGAATGTCCGTGTAGGCCAGCTTGCCTTCCTTATCCACGATAAAAAGCGCGCGTTCCGAAATGCCGTCCGCTTCGCGCCACGCGCCGTAAGCCTTTGCGACCTCTCCCTTCGGATGAAAGTCGCTTAAAAGATCGTAAGAGAGTCCGCCGAGGCTTTTGGCCCATGCGGCGTTGCACGGAACCGAGTCAACTGAGATGCCCAGAACCTGAGCATCATAGCCATCGAAGCGATCAAGGTCTGCTTCGTAGGCTGGCATCTGCGCCGTTCATACGGGCGTCCACGCCAGCGGATAAAACGCCAGCACAACATTCTTCTTGCCCCGAAAATCCGAGAGACGCACCTTCTTGTCCTTAGCAAGGTTGCTCTTCAACTCGAAATCCGGAGCTATATCCCCAACTTCAGGCATGCGAGATAGTCCTCCTTTGCGCTCGAACTGATAATTGAATTGTGTGGTGCGAATTTCACATCAAGATTACATCTTTGCAGAGCGCGATTCAAGATTTGTAAGGGCAGAAGACTTGCCCTCTGCCCCTACAGAATATTTTCATCTTCTGTTTTAATATTGATGGCGAATGAAACAGCACGTGGCAATTACCAAACGGGGCGCGGAGCGCGCACGCAATGGGCATCTGTGGATTTACCGCAGCGATGTCGTGAATGCTGCGGGGGTCGAAGGCGGTTCGACGGTCGCCGTGCGCGACGAGCGGGGGCGTTACATCGGTCGCGCTCTCTACAGTGACCGCTCCGAGATAGCCCTGAGAATTCTGACTTTGCGCGACGAGGAGATAACGCGCGATTGGTGGCGCGCGCGCGTTCGCGCGGCACACGAGAGGCGCGCCAGCGTCAGGCAGGAAGCCAACGCCTATCGCCTCATCTACTCGGAAGGCGACCTGATGCCGTCGCTCATCGTTGACGTTTACGGCGATGTGCTGGTCATACAGACGCTCTCGCAGGGAACGGAGAGTTTGAAAGCGATGCTCGTCGAACTCTTAGTCGAAGAGTTCAGCCCGCGCGCCGTCATAGAGCGCAACGACGTACGGGTGCGCGAGCTTGAAGGGCTGGAGATGCGCGCAGGCATCCTTTATGGTGACGCGCCCGGCCTGATTGAGATTGTTCAGAACGGCGTGCGCTTTCTGGTCGCGCCGCTCGGCGGGCAGAAGACAGGTTCTTTTCTGGATCAAAGAGAGAACCGTCTGGCTGCGCGCTCTCTGGCGCGTGGCCGTGCGCTCGATTGCTTCACATTCAACGGCGCATTCGCGCTTCACCTGTCGGGCGTGTGCGAAACCGTTCTGGGACTTGACATCTCTGCGGAGGCAATTGAATCCGCGCGTCGCAATGCTGAATTGAACGATGCGCGCAACGTAGAGTTTCAAGAGACAAATGTCTTCGACGCCCTCAGAGAGATGGAGGCGAGCGATGAGCGCTTCGACACTATCGTTCTGGACCCGCCCGCCTTCGCAAAGAATCGCGCGAGCGTTCGGCCAGCCGCGCGCGGCTACAAAGAGATAAACCTGCGCGCCCTGAAAATCCTCAATACAGGTGGCGTGCTCATCACCTGCACCTGCTCATATCACATGTCGGAAATGATGTTTCTGGAAATAATCGCAGATGCCGCGCGCGACGCACGCCGCCGGATTCAGCTTGTTGAAAAGCGAATGCAGGCGAGCGACCATCCCATCCTCGTCGGCGTGCCTGAGACTTATTATCTGAAATGCGTGATTGCGCGGGTGCTTGATTAAGCTTTGTGAGAAATCGGGCGCGCGGTTCTCAGCTATGCGATTCGCTCTCTCTGGCGAGTTCGGCCAATCGCTTGGCGTCGGGCAGCGCGTCCAGAGCTTTCAAGAGTTGCGGGTCGCTTTCGAGAATAACTCGAACGCCCGCGTCCTGCGAGTAGGCTGCGGAGATAATCTCTTCGCGCAGGCGCACTTTCGTAAAATCCATCTCTTCATCAATCTGGTTGGGCTGCAACCCTGAAGCTGCGTCGCGCTTGATGAAGCTGCGGAAGGCTTCTATGACGTGATCCGTTATGGCGTAGTCTGCCGGGCGCGGGTCTTGTCCGAACTGCGGAGTTTCGACCTTGTAGTTCTCAAGTCCGGAAATCGCTCCATTGGAAAGCTCGCGCGTGAAGTAGAAAGCTTCCTCCGCGATGCGCGTGCGAAGCTGCGTGGGCTGAAGCGGCTTGACTTCAACATCCGGCGTGATGCCGCCGCCGCCGTAGAAGACTCTACCTGCTGCCGTCTTCACAGCAGGCCCTGCGGGTTGCGGCGTTGGTGTCGGACTCGGCAGAGGTTGAGCAGGGTTCTGCTCGTGGCCGGGCTTCTGCGCCTGTGGCTGAGCGTCTTCTCCTGCGTCGTGGCGCACGTAATAATCGTAGATCGAGCCGTTGGAGTAATCGCGCTGAATAAGGCGTCCGTAGGGCGTGTAGTAGTGTGCTGTAGTCAGCGTCAGCCCCGTAGCAAACGGAAGATTGAAGACGCGCTGGACAAGTCCCTTGCCGAAGCTGGTCTCGCCTACGATGTAGCCGCGCCCGTGATCCTGAATTGCGCCCGCGACTATCTCGGATGCGGAAGCAGTGTTGCGGTTAATCAATACGACGAGCGGAAGGTCTTCCGAATCGCCGCCCGTCGAACGATAGATTGCGGGCTGCGCGTACTCGCGCCCGCGAACGGAAACTATAATCTGCCCGCGCGAAAGAAACTGGCTCGCTACCTTCACGGCCTGGTCAAGCAGTCCGCCGGGATTGCCTCGCAGATCAAGTAAGACCTGGCGCATCCCCTGAGCTTTCAGGTTAGCTATGGCTTCGCGCAGCTCGTCCGAAGAAGTTGACTGAAATCCTCCGGTCAGACCTATGTAGCCTATGCCGGGTCGCACCATGAAGGAGTTTCTGATTGAAGGAAGCGGCACGGCGTCGCGAACGATTGTGAAGTAGAGCGGAGCTTCCGAGCCTGCGCGCTCGACTTTGACTTTCACTGGCTCGCCTCGGTCGCCGCGCACGTTCTTCGAGACCTGATCGCTTGTCCAATCGCGCGCGTCCTGCCCGTCAACTTCCAGTATGTGGTCGCCATAGCGAAGCCCCGCGCGAGCCGCAGGCGTGCCCTGCACTATCGCCTGAATGTATACGCCGTCACGATGCTGAAGGATTGAGACGCCTATGCCGTAGAAGCGCGAGTCCTGATCTTCGTGAAGCTTACGGAATTCTAAGCGCGAGAAGAACATGGAGTGCGGGTCCAGCGTAGAGAGCATCCCCTGAATGGCGGCCTGTGTGGCGCGCTCGTAATCAACGTCGCCCGCATAGTTGTTCGACACGAGCGCCATCGCCTCATCGTAGCTGGACTCTACGCTGCTGACAGTGGTGTCTGGCTTTCCAGCCTGTTTGGGAACGTAGGCGCGTCTTTGCTGTCCACGTCCTGCGAAGCCGCCAACGATTGTTGACGCCAGAATTATCAGGATCGCAATTGCGACGAACTTCTTTTTCATGCTCTTACACCCGCGCCAGGCCCGTGCCGAAATTCCTGCGCCGGAGCGCCCGTTAAATATACCATAGCTGGCGGTCTCTAATGGAAAGCGCCGCCGTCCCATCCTGTGCTATATTCCCAAAAGTTTTCAATTCTCGGTTTCCAGTTTTAAGAAAAGCCTCCGGGCTGAAAACTAAAAACTGAAAACTAAAAACTGCTTTTATGTCTTTATCCGTAATCATCCCCGCTTACAACGAAGCCGCGCGGCTGGGCGAAACTCTGCCCGTTATTTTCGATTACATGAACAGCCATGTGCGGGGCGGAGAAGTCATCGTCATTGACGATGGCTCGAAGGATGACACAGCCCGTGTTGCAGAAGCGAGTTTCGCAGGAAGCAAGGAGACGGGCGCGCACCTGATTCGCGTTGAGCCTAATCGCGGAAAAGGTCACGCGGTTCGCACAGGATTGTTAGCGGCGCGAAACGATATAGCGCTCTTTACGGACGCAGACCTTTCAACGCCGATTACAGAGACGCCCAAGCTCGTCCGCCCGATTGAGCGCGGCGAATGCGATTTGACGTTCGGCTCGCGTGCGCTCGACAGAAGCCTGATAGGCATTCATCAACCCTGGCGACGCGAGCAGGGAGGCCGCGTCTTTAATCTGATAGTGCGGCTGGCAACGGGCTTGCCTTTCTGGGACACGCAATGCGGATTCAAGGCTTTCAACATGAGCGTCTGCCGCGCGGTCATAGAGGCCGGGGCGATTGACCGCTTCGGCTTCGACGTGGAATTGCTCTACGTCGCGCAGCTTGCGGAACTGAACTTGAAGGAGATTCCAGTGCGCTGGGATCATCGTGTGGGTACACTGGACACATCCGGCAACTACGCGCGCGACAGTCTTCGCATGATTCAAGAGGTGAAGACCATACGCCAGCGCGTCCGTCGCGGCCTATACGATTCGGCCATCGCCTCTGCGCGCACAGCCTTCCTCGTCGCTCAACACGAGCGCGAGCGAGAACTGCACCACTCAGCGCAACCCCACGCGCCATCGGACGGAAGAGAGCGAAAGGAGATGGCTATGAAACAGTGATGAATGCAGAGTGCAGAATGATGAATAAGAAGAGATAGACTTTAATACATCACTCTGCACTCTGCATTCATCACTGCCTTTAATATGTCTACGAGATTAAATGTAAACATTGATCACGTGGCTACTGTGAGGCAGGCGCGGCGTGCGCCGGAGCCTGGCGTGGTCGCGGCTGCCGTTGCGTGCGAGCATGCAGGGGCGGACGGCATCACCATTCACCTGCGCGGCGACCGACGCCACATTCAGGATGATGATCTGCATCTGCTGCGTCGCACGGTCACTACTTATCTCAACGTTGAGATGGCCGCGACCGAAGAGATGATGAAGATTGCGCTGGAAGTCGTGCCCGATTGTGTGACGCTCGTTGCGGAAAATCCGAATGAGATAACAACTGAGGGCGGGCTGGACGCTCACGCGAATCTCTCGCTGGTGCGCGCGGCAGTTCACAGATTGCGCGAGGCGGGAATCACCACCAGTCTCTTCATAGACCCTGACATGCACCAGATAGAGGCCGCGCATGCCGTCAGCGCGCACCAGGTCGAACTCTGTACGGCTGTTTACGCAGAAGCCACACTCGGCGCACGCGGTTTTCACGGCGAAGGCGCTGCGCACGTCGCGCAGGAGTTGAAGCGCCTGCGCGAAGCCGCAATACTCGCCTCGCAGTATGGCCTGAGAGTCGCCGCAGGTCACGGCCTCACTTACCGCAACGTCGGCGCAGTCTCCTCAATCGAAGAGATAACTGAATTCAACATAGGCCACAGCATCATCGCCCGCTCGATTTTCGTCGGATTAGAACAAGCGGTGCGGGAAATGCACGAAGCCATCAGAATGAAAGCTTAGTAGTGGACTGCTTTGAAAATATAAGAGACGTAAACATCATCTCTTATTCTCAAACTATGAGACTACTCTAAAGCTTGAAAAGCGCAGTGCTAATCAAGCTATTGCTGCCAGGCCGTTGCGCCAGATTTTTCTTGCAGCTTTACTGCAAAGTTCAAAACTCAATCGAATAGAGCGTTAAGAGCAGACGGCATCTTTATTGCTTCAACATCGCGCGAAGTCTTCAACTTGAGGAGGCATAAGCATGAAGCAGAAGATGGCTCTGTTATTGATTATTGTGACGTTGCTATGCGCGCCGCTGCCGGTTAATGCGGCAGGGAATCAAAAAGCGCTTACTGTGGATGAAGTCAAAGCGCGCACTGTTGAGGCTCAAGCCAGTAGAAGAGAAATAATCGTGAGGCTTCGGCCAGGAGCTAAAATTTTCGTAGGCAGCAAGGCGTTTCCGTATGAAATTGCGAACGGCGCAAATCTAAGCGGAAGAGTCAAGGCTGTGGGAGAGAACGATTTCACGCTCTCAAGCGCAAGCTCGCGCACGGGCGAGGTCACGGCGGTAATAAATTATGCGGATGTGCTGGGGGTCAAACACCAATCGGGCGTTGCGAAGCTATTCAAAAATATCGGCAGGTATTCTCTGCTAAGCGCTGCAAGCGTCGTTATTATCCCGCTCTTCGCCATAGAAACTCTGCTGGGCGTAGCTCCCAAGTGCTGAGAAACCGTATGAAAAATCCGACTGGGTTGTCCCGTCAGGGACAATCGGGCACAAGCTTTTTCCAATCAGCTTCTGAGTAAAAGATATTGGAATAACTGAGGGCGACCGCAGGAGAAAGAACGGCTCCCGATCCGCTCCTCTCCACGCTGTCGCCCTCAGTCGCTTTCGGACGGCAAAATTAGCCGCCGAAACTCGTTGTCTCTTTTAACTCGCCAATAAATCGCGCTGTCTGGGCTTCATAGAGATGCCCAGATGTTTATGCGCTGCGCGCGTTGCCATGCGACCGCGCGGCGTGCGATTCAGGAATCCGATTTGAATCAGATAAGGCTCTAT
>DATHJK010000542.1:0-13993 GCA_035316225.1 Pyrinomonadaceae bacterium | reverse complement strand
GAGCGCGACTTCTGTGGCGGGCGCGCTGCCGCCACGCGCGCGAAGCATCTCGACGGTCTCTTCTACGAGAGGCACGTCGGGTACAAGATTTCGGTAAGACTTCATCCGGCGTGCATTGTAGCGCGCAATGTAACAGTTTGTGAATGAGGTGAAGTAAAGAGTGCGTGCAGAAGATGTCATAGCAAGATTCAGAGCGAATGGCGCGTTGCTCGAAGGCCATTTCCAATTATCCAGCGGCCTTCACAGCACAGTCTATTTGCAGTGCGCCATAGTGCTTCAACACCCGGTCGAGGCTGCGGCGTTCGGCCATGCATTGGCCCAACAATTCAGGGAAAATGTAGAGACGGTCGCATCGCCCGCAATCGGAGGGCTGATAATCGGCTACGAAGTGGCGCGCCATCTGGATGCGCGCTTCATCTGGACAGAGCGAGAGAACAATGTGATGACGCTTCGGCGCGGGTTCACAGTCAGCCCCGGCGAGCGCGTACTCGTAGTGGAGGACGTGATAACCACCGGCGGCTCGACGCGCGAAACGATTGACGCGCTCGAACAAGCAGGCGCACACGTCCTGGGCGCAGCGTCAATCATTGATCGCTCGTCGGGACAGGCAGACGTAGGCGTTCAGCGCTATGCGCTCGCCACTCTGGACGCTCCCTCGGTCATCCCGGAAAACTGCCCGCTCTGCGCGCAAGGACTCCTCGTAACCAAGCCCGGAAGCAGGAAGAAAGTTACAAGTGATAAGTGATGAGTGATAAGTGATAAGAGGAAGACAGAAGCTTTTTCTTATCACTTATCACTCATCACTTATCACTTTCCCTATGTTTTTCAAGCTGACGATTCAGTATGATGGCACGGACTTTCACGGCTGGCAGTCGCAAGCTGAGGAGCGGACTGTTCAGGGCGAGTTGACCCGTGTGCTCAGGTTGATTGAGGGCAGGGAGGTTGTGGTTCATGGCGCGGGGCGAACGGACGCGGGCGCTCATGCAGAGGGGCAGGTGGCGAGCGTAACACTTCAGCGAGAGATTACGCCTGAAAGACTGCGAGCGGCGATTAACGGAAATCTTGCGCGCGACGTTCGCATCATCAAGTGCGAACCGGCTGACGACAAGTTTCATGCTCGTTACTCGGCGCTCGAAAAAAGTTACGTCTACAGGATAGTGAACGCGCCTGTGATGTCGCCATTCTGGGCGCGCTACGCGCATCATGACGCGCGCACTCTTGACCTGAATCGCATGCGCGCTTGTGCGCGTCTCTTTACGGGCGAACATGACTGGACTGCCTTTTCCGCTGCTCAATCCGATGTGAAATCGCGCGTGCGAATAATTACGCGCCTTGATGTCGAAGAGCGTTTCGACGAGCGGGCACGCGCGAAGATGATTGAGATACGCGCGAGCGCGGACGGCTTTCTGCGCTACATGGTGCGCTCCATAGCAGGGACGCTGCTATCGGTCGGTAGAGGCGAGATGAATGAAGAGATAGTGGAGCGCGCCATCGAAACGGGCGAGCGCTCGCTCGCCGGTCAGACCGCGCCAGCGTGCGGCCTGACGCTTCTGGAAGTTCGTTACCCGTGAGGCAAAGGGTTGCGTCTCGTCCGTCTGGGCGATTAAGATGCAGACCGGCTCGGTTGTGAGCTACTGTTTAAGCTCGCCTGAAAATTCTTCAATGCTCTCAGATTTTGAAGAGATAGTTAAAAGAGGTTCGCGCGACGAGAAGCTTCTGCACGCGATTGCGTGGGATCGCTTGCCTCGCCACGTGGCCGTCATTATGGACGGCAACGGTCGCTGGGCTGCGCAGCGCGGCCAGCCTCGTATAGCGGGTCACCGCGCCGGAGTCGAAGCCGTGCGCGCCACAGTTGACACAGGCGCGCGTCTGGGGCTGAAGGCTCTAACGCTCTACGCCTTTTCGACGGAGAACTGGAAGCGCCCGCGCCTTGAAGTTGATGCGTTGATGCGCATGCTCCGCCGATACATACGAATTGAGATTGACGAGATTAATCGCCAGAACATTCGATTCCAGGCCATAGGCCGCGTGGAAGCGCTGGCTCAGAACGTGAGGCGCGAAATCGAGCGTGCGAGCGCGCGCACCATTGCGAACACAGGAATGATTCTAAGCGTGGCGCTCAACTACGGTGGCCGCACAGAGATTGTGGACGCAGCACGCGCCGCCGTGCTTGAGTTGATTTCTGAAGGGAAGCCTCCGCAAGAAATCACTGAAGAGAGAGTTGCCCGGAAACTTTACACTAAAAACCTGCCGGAGCTTGACCTGCTGGTGCGAACGAGCGGCGAGATGCGAATATCGAATTTCCTGTTGTGGCAGGTGGCCTACAGCGAAATATACGTCACGGAAACGCTCTGGCCGGATTTCCGCCGCACGCACCTGCTGGAAGCCGTCATCGATTTCCAGCGACGCGACCGCCGCTTCGGCGGCCTTAAACTTGTAGCCAATGAATGAAAGAAGAGAAGTGATGAGTGATGAGTGATAAGTGATAAGAGAAAGGCCGTGAATCGTTAATCGTGAATCGTTAATAGATAAAAGCTTTACTTCCATTCACCATTTACGATTTACTATTCACCCTCTTATCACTCATCACTCATCACTCATCACTTATAAAAATGTCTCGCGTCATAACTGCAATCATCCTGCTGCCGATTCTCGTCGCTTCGATTCTTTTTCAGAAATTGATGCCGCTCTTCGTGGCGTTGGCGCTCATGGCGATGGTGCTGGCGCTTTATGAATTCTGGTGGCTTGCGCGCAGGCGCGAGATGCAGCCGGACGTGATTGTGGGCTACGCTGCGGCTGCTGCGCTCTTCGTGGCTTTCTACTTCAACACCCTCGAATTTCTACTTCTCATTCTTCTGCTATTCATCATAGCGGCGCTGATTGCCGCAACTCTACGCGGCGCGCCCTTCGACAAGATGCTGCCATCCGTTGGCGCGACTGTGTTGGGCGTGATGTATATTGCACTGCTCGGCGGCCACCTGCTTGCCGTGCGAACCGGATTCACACATGCAAGGTCGGCAGACCTCCTCTCATTCTTCTTCCTCATTATCATGGGTTCCGATACGGGCGCGTACTATACTGGACGAGCTATTGGCAAGCATAAACTCGCGCCTTCTATCAGTCCGGGAAAGACCTGGGAAGGCGCGGCGGGCGGAATGGCTGCGAGCCTGTTGATGGCCGCACTGGCGCATTACTGGTTCTTTCAAGACCTGCCGCTCAAATGGGCGCTCGCCCTCGCGGCTGTGATGAATATTTTGGGAGTTTTGGGGGATTTGACCGAGAGCGCTTTGAAGCGCGGAGCCGGAGCTAAAGACGCCGCGAGCATTCTGCCCGGACACGGCGGCCTGCTTGATCGTCTCGACAGCTTGCTCTTCAACGCGCCGCTCATCTACTATTTTGGGCGAATCTATTTTGGATGAAAGGAAAGTCTTAGAGTCTGGAGTCTGGAGTCTCAGAGTCAACTCGTCAAAAACAGTTTTGTTTTTAGCTTTTGACTTCAGACTCCAGACTCTAAGACTTCAGACTCTAAGACTCCAGACTTAATTCTTGTCTGCCAAAGGTATCGCAATCATAGGCTCGACCGGATCAATCGGGTGCAACACGCTGCGTGTTGTGGAATCGCTTGATGACAGGTTTCGTGTGGTCGCGCTGGGCGCTGGGCGAAATGTAGAGAAACTGGCGGAGCAGGTCGAGCGTCACCTGCCGGAACTTGTCTCTGTTGAGGCGGAAGAGAATGCTAAAGAGCTTCGCGCGAAGCTCTTTAACAGGAATGTTGATCTGCCGCGAATAGTCGTTGGCGAAGAAGGATTGGTTGAAGTTGCCACACACGCCGATGCGGATTGCGTTATGTCTGCTACGGTCGGCGCTGTGGGTTTTGTCCCGACCTTGCGGGCGCTCGAAGCGGGAAAGCGCGTGGCGCTTGCGAATAAAGAGACGCTGGTGATGGCTGGCGAATTGATGACGCGCGCAGCTCGTCAATCGGGCGCAGAGCTTCTTCCCGTTGATTCCGAGCATAACGCACTCCATCAATGCCTGCGCGGGGAAACTTTTGGGGAAGTTCGCCGCTTGATTCTCACAGCATCGGGCGGGCCTTTTCGCACGAAGACTAAAGGTGAAATGCAGGCCGCAACTATTGCAGAGGCCATGCGTCATCCGACGTGGAGCATGGGCGCGAAGATTACCATTGATTCTGCGACGCTGATGAACAAGGGGCTTGAAGTGATTGAAGCGCGCTGGCTCTTCGGCTTTGGCCCGGAGCAGATAAGCATACTTGTTCATCCAGAATCGGTCGTTCACTCTATGGTAGAAATGGTTGACGGCTCGATCATAGCGCAGATGGGCGTCACAGACATGCGCCACGCTATTCAGTACGCGCTCACCTTTCCAGAGCGTCACCCTTGCGAATTGCCGTCGCTGGATTTGACTCGACTCTCCGCTCTGCATTTTGAAGAGCCTGACACAGAGCGCTTCCCGTGCATAGAACTCGCATACAGAGCCTTGCGCGAAGGCGGAACTTTGCCAGCAGCGCTGAACGCCGCAAACGAAGAGGCTGTCAAAGCCTTTCTTGAAGAGAAGATAAATCTAACGGACATTCCGCGCGTCATCGAAGAGGTAATGAACGCTCATGAGACGCAGCCCGTTACAGACCTCAACGTCGTGCTGAAAGCCGATAGCCTCTCACGTATCGCTGCCAACACATTCATCGAAAAAATCTCACATACATCTAGTAAAGCCGTGAATAGTGAATCGTAAATCGTGAATAGAAGTTAAGAGCTTTCGTAAGCTCGCTTTTTCTATTCACGATTTACGATTCACTATTCACGGCTTTACTGCCTTTGCTTTTAACAGCAGCGCCGCGTAAACTCGTTTGAGCAACCCGGTCGGGTATTGCAGGCACTAAGCTGAGGGGCGAGTTTTACTGACTATTTGTTGGAGAATTTGAGGTTAGTCTGCGGGTATGACTTATTTAATTGGCGGTCTTGCTTTCATATTTATCCTGGGCGCGGCGGTGGTCATACACGAGTTCGGCCATTTTATAGTGGCTAAGCTCCTGAGGATTCGCGTCGAAACTTTCTCTGTGGGCTTTGGCCCGCGCCTCTTTGGCAAAAAATGGGGGCACACGGATTATCGCGTCTCTGCAATCCCGCTCGGCGGCTACGTCAAGCTGGGCGGCGACGAATCCAACGCGGCGATTGAGGGCGATGGCGCGAGCGACATCCCGCCGGAAGAGCAGTTCAGTCTGCGCCCGCGCTACCAGCGGATAATGGTGGCGGTGGCCGGGCCTGTGATGAACATTCTGACGGCGATGATGATTCCGTTCATCGGCGCAATGACTTCGGGCGTGCCGGTCATGCCCGCGCCCATCATCAGCCACATTACACCGGGCGGCGCTGCGGAAGTGGCTGGAATAAAACCCGGTGACCGCATCGTAGCGTTCGACGGCGCGGAGAATCCTACCTGGGAGCGCATCAGCAACGACGCTATGCTCGCGCCGGGCAATGAACTGTCCGTAATCGTAGAGCGCAACGGCCAGCGCATACCGCTGAAGATTAAGCCGTCGAAGGTGACGAACGAGGGGCACGAGTTGGGGCAGTTGGATATGGAGCCTGATTACGGCGCTCTGCCCGTCATCGTCGGCTCGGTCGTTGAGAACTCGCCCGCTGCTGAAACTGGCTTGCGCACGGGCGACCGCATAGTTTCCGTCAACGGAGAGGTTGCGCGCAACAAGGCCGAACTCACCGAATATGTTACTTCGCATAGAGACCAATCCCTTCGTTTCGTGGTCGAACGAAACGGTCAGATGGTCGAGCTGACTACGCCGGAGCGGCGTCTGGCAGAGGGCAAGCTTGGGTTCGGTTTCAACAGAGAGCCGCAGGAGGCTGTTGGCCCTGTCGCTGCTCTGGGCTATGCCTTCAACGCCAACATTGAAATCCTGCGCCTTACGGGTAAAGCGCTGGGGCAGGCGTTCACGGGGCGGCGCTCATTGCGAGAAACGCTCTCCGGGCCTATAGGAATAGCAACGGAATCGTCAAAGGCCGCGAACGAATATGGATGGGAAGGCGTCTTCTTCATGCTCTCGTTCATGAGCCTGAACCTTGGGATTTTCAATCTGTTGCCGATACCTGTGCTCGACGGCGGCGCGATATTCATTCTGCTTCTGGAAGGCGCGCTTGGGATGGCGGGTCTGGCGCTCTCCATGACCGTGCGCGAACGAATCCAGCAGGTGGGTTTCGTCGTACTACTATTGTTGATGGTCTTTGTAATCACGAACGACTTGCTGCGCGTCACGTCAGGCTTACGCCATTCCGACGACCAGCCCACGCAAACGCAGCCGAGATAAGTCCAGAGTCTAAAGTCTGGAGTCTGGAGTCAAAAGCTAAGAACCGGTTTTGATCTAGGACTCCAGACTCCTAGACTCCAGACTTTTTTGATGATGAGAAAATCGAAAGCAGTTAAAGTAAAAGATATTGCGATTGGCGGCGGCGCGCCCGTAGCTGTGCAGTCCATGACGAAGACCGACACGGTTGACGTTGATGGCACAGTCGCGCAGATAGAAGAGATGATGCGCGCCGGGTGCGAGATCGTGCGCGTGGCAGTGCCGGACAAGGACGCTGCCATCGCGCTTAAAGAGATTCGCAAGCGCGTGCCGGATGTGCCGCTCGTAGCAGACATACACTTTCATTACAAGCTGGCGTTGATGGCTCTGGACGCAGGGATTGATAAGCTGCGATTGAATCCGGGCAACATCGGCGCGATTGAGCGCGTGCGTGAAGTTGTGCGTGCCGCTCAGACGCAGAGAGTTCCCATACGCATAGGCGTCAACGGCGGCTCGCTGGAAAAAGACCTTCTGGCAAAATACGGTACGGCCACGCCCGAAGCTATGGTCGAATCCGCCATGCGCCACATACGCATCCTCGAAGATTTGGGCTTTACAGACACGATTATTTCCCTGAAGGCTTCGGACGTTCATCGCACGGTTGACGCTTATCGTCTGCTCGCCGAAAAAGTTGATTACCCGTTTCATCTGGGCGTGACGGAAGCCGGTACGGCTTTCGGCGGGACTATAAAATCCTCCATAGGTCTGGGCATTCTTCTTTATGAAGGGATTGGCGACACGATTCGAGTTTCGTTGGCAGCGGAGCCGCAGGAAGAGGTGCGTGTCGCGTGGGAGATTCTGAAATCTCTGGAGTTGCGCAAGCGCGGCGTTACAGTTGTTGCCTGCCCTACGTGCGGTCGTCTTGACGTTGATAACTTCGTCGAGATAGTCACAGAGATCGAAAAACGTCTGGCTCACATAGAAGAGCCGCTGCACCTTTCCATAATGGGCTGCGCCGTGAACGGGCCGGGCGAGGCGCACGATTCACACTTAGGCGTCACCTTCGGGCGCAACGTCGGCATGATTTTTAAGAACGGCAAGCCGCTCAGAAAAGTGGCTGGCGAAGATATTGTAGAAGCATTCGTCAAAGAGACCGAGCAGCTTTTAGCTGAAGGCGTGCCGGACGTTAAAGAGGAAGAGCCGCAGCTTGTTACTATAAAGTAGAGAAGAGAATTAGCATTGACGAAAAGGCCGTCCTTCATACAGGGCGGCCTTTATAAGTTTCAACTCAGATATTTAATCAGTATCACTTCGTTGTGCCGCTCGTTGTAGACCATCTCGTCAACCATCTGCTGAGCAATGAGAATGCCGAAGCCGCCGGGGCGCATGCCCTGTTGCTCACGAAACTGTTCGTGGCGCATGGGGTCTTCCGGCGGGTTGAGTATGGCCGCGTGCAGAAGCGATTCTATGTTGAACCCTTCACCGGGGTCTTTGATGCGATAGAGAATTATTCGAGGCGTGTGCAGGAATCCGATTTCGACTCTTTGCGTTGGGTTATACTTGCCTCCGTGCTCTATGGCGTTGCGCAGCATCTCGCGGAAAGCGTAGGTCACGTTCTCGCGCGTCTTCTGCGGCAGTTCCGTTGTCAGTTGCGTCATTATGCGCTCAAGCGGGTCAATTGCCGCCAGCGTGCACGGCACGCTTATCTCTATCCATTCCGGGCGCGCAGACAGAACCTCTATGTCGAACTCCTCCTCACGCAATGCCAGCGCAGTGCGTACGGCGGAGATTAATTGCTCTGCGTCGAAAGGCTTGTTCAGGAAATCACACGCCTGCTCGCGCAGCGCTTCTACTGCGGCGCGCGGCGTGGCGTAAGCCGTCATGATTATCACCAGCAGGTGAGGGTTTTTCTCGCGCAACCGCGAGAGCATGGTCAGGCCGTCCATGCCCGGCATCATTATATCCAGCAGCACTAGATCAAATTTCTCGCTCAAAACCTGTCGAAGCCCCTCGGAGGCATCGCCAGCTTCGCCGACGCTAAAGCCACTCTGTTCCAGAATGGCGCGTACGACGGCTCTCATGTCCCTGTTGTCATCAACAATTAGAATGTTGTAAGGCATAAAGATTCGATCAAATGATGGCTAGATAAGATAGAAGATTCTTCATGAACCCGCCATCGAAAGGAACAGCGCGTCTGTTGCGACCTTGCGATTGATGTTCACGTTCAGACGCTCGCGATGGCGCTCGATCTCTGTTAGCCAGCTTGCAGCCCGTCGGCTCTCGACGCGCTCCGCGATCTTCTTCATCTGCGGTTGAACGTCAGCATTTACTACCTGTTCGAGCGTAACGCCGAGGCCGAGCCGCCACACGTCGCGGATTAGAGTTTCAAGAACATCAAGACGCGGCTCGTATTCATCCTTGCGCTTCGCGTCCGTTATCTCTTCGGATGCGCGCAGCAGGCTCGCGCGTTCGCCTGTCAGCACAAGCGCGTTAAGCACGTCCAGCATAGCGTCTCTCTGCTCGCGGTATTCACCGGGGTCTGTGCCGAGCGCGCGGCCAATGCTCCCGTGCGCCACGCGCGCAAGCAGACGTGCATCTTCTTTAGAAATTTTCTTCACGCTCAAAAGATGCTGTTCAATCTCGGCAACGGAAAGAGGCGAGAAGCGCACGGTCTGGCAGCGTGATCGAATCGTGGGCAGCAGGGCAGCCGGACGAGAAGCAATCAGGATGATGTGGGATGTGGCTGGCGGCTCTTCCAGAGTTTTCAGAAGCGCGTTCGATGAAGGTTCGTTCAGTTTATCAGCCTCTTCAATCAGGAAAATGCGTGCAGCGCCTTCGTATGGACGAAAATTGGCCTCGCGCTCAAGATCGCGCATGGCGTCAACCAGAATCGCGCGCTTGTAGCTAATCGCCATTCCTATGTCCGGGTGCGCGCTCCATATAATCTTCTTGTGTGCATCTTTATCTTCGGAAGAAGGAAAGACGAACTCTTCTGCGCGCACGCACGCAGGACAATGGCCGCAAGCTTCGACGCCCGCGAGCGCGCGACAGTTCAAAGATTTCGCAAGCTCAAGCGCAAATCTCTTTTTGCCCACGCCCTCTTCGCCCGCAAACAGCAGCGCGCCGGGCACGCGCCGCGCCTCCAGCATGCGCCGCAGCACCCCCTTAACACGCTCATTTCCTACAAGAGTCGAAAACATATAAAAGAGGTGATAAGTGATGAGTGATAAGTGATAAGGGAAGGAGACAGGAGATAGAATCCAGTAGCCAGTAGATTAAAGCATTACCTGCTGTCTACTGAGTCCTGAATTCTGTATTCCACTCTTTCTTATCACTTATCACTCATCACTTATCACTTAAAAAAGGCATTACCAATTCCAGCACCCTCTCGTGTGTTTCTTCAACCGAGCCGCTGGCGTCAACGACGCGAACGCGGTCTGGTTCGCGCGCGGCTATCTGCAAGTAGGCTTCGCGCACGCGCGTGTGAAATTCTGCATCCTCTATCTCAAGCCTATCGCCTTTCGGGTGCGCGACGTCGGCGCGTCGGCTGGTGCGCGCCATGCCTGCTGCGACGGAAAGGTCGAAGACGAGCGTCAGGTCAGGTTTGAGTCCTCCTGTGGCGAGCGCAACCACCTGTTCGATAAGTTGGGGCGGAAAGCCGCGCCCTGCGCCCTGGTATGCGACCGTAGCATCCGCGTAGCGATCCGACAGGACTATGTGGTTCGATTCTAGCGCAGGGAGCAGAAGCGTGCGAACATGCTGCGCCCGGTCTGCCGCGTAGAGCAGTAGCTCGGCCAGCGGGTCAACATGCTCCTGCGTATCCAATAGCGCGGAGCGCAGCCGCTTACCCAACGGCGTGCCTCCCGGCTCGCGTGTCGCAACGATCTCGAATCCGCGCAGGCGCAAGGCGCTTGCCAGCAGCCGCACCTGCGTGGACTTGCCGCTCCCGTCAATGCCCTCAAAGGTGATGAATCGTCCGGCCACTCTTATTTTTCTGAGATGAAATTTTTGGGCGAAAAGTTTTCAAGAACCGGAAGGCTCGTTCGTGTCCTGCGTGTTAGACCCAGCCGCATTCGCGCCCTGCTGTGAAGGGGCGCGCAACTCGCCCGAAGGACGACGCGCATAAGTGATGGTCGAGATGGCGTGCTTGAATATCAGTTGATCCTGCTGGCCGGATTCCAGAAGCAGCGAGAACTTATCGAAGCTTTTAATACGGCCTGAAATCTTCGCACCGTTCAACAGGTAGATCGTAACCGTGCTACGCTCGCGCCGGGCATTGTTCAGGAATCCGTCCTGAATGTTCTGGGGAGTAGCTTTCGTATCCAACCTTGTTCTCCGTCGGGAAGCAGATGCTATCGTCAGATTACACTAAGAAGAGAAAAAGAAAAAGGAGAAGGTAAGGTGGAACTACAAGTCTATTCAGGACAATCCTGCGCTATTGAGTGTGAAGATGAAAGCAACTCTTTTTGAAATGAGCGCAAACCGAATAGGCTTTATATAACTCTGCGCGCGATGCCGCACATCCTTTTTCACCAAAACTACTAAACCCCGTCGCCCTGCGCGCTGCTCAACTTTTCAATATATTCGACGACCTTTTCTTTCAACCTTGTATCCGTGCCGAAACCTTCAAACCAGACCACGCCAGGCTCGCGGCGAAACCACGTGAGTTGTCGCTTGGCGTAGTGGCGAACATCCAGCTTCGTCTGTTCGATTGCGCTTGCAAGGTCGCGCTCGCCGCTGAGGTATTCTACGACGCGGCGGTAGCCGTGCGAGCCAAGCGCACTGGATTCTGCGGGCACACCGCGTTCTAAAAGATTTTGTACTTCATCAACAAGCCCTGCGGCGAAATGAGCCTCGGCGCGCGTGTTGATTCTTTCGTAAAGCTGCGAGCGCGGCGGATTCAATGCGAGCACGTGAATCCGCGTTGCGCTTTCATGCGGTGCGGGGCGCGCGGGCTGTTGTTCGGAGAAAGTTCTGCCCGTTTGAAAGAGAACTTCAAGGGCGCGCTGAACACGCGGCCAGTCGCGCGCGTGAAGCCTTGACGCGCTTGCAGGGTCAAGTCTTTGAAGCATTCTATGAAGATGCCAGACATCGCGCCTCTCTCTGATTTCAGTCAAACGCCTTCGCAGCTTTTCATTCGTAGGCTGGCCTGGAAAGAAGGGCTGGCGCAGCGCGCGAAGATAAAAGCCTGTGCCGCCGACGATGATGGCGAGCCTCCCACGCATCTCAATCTCTTCTATCTTCTTCGTCGCGTCGCGCGCCCAATCGCCCGCCGTGTAATTAACCTCCGGCGGCACAAAATCAATCAGGTGATGCGCTACGCCTCGTCGCTCTTCAACCGGAAGTTTCGCCGTAGCAATCTCGATCTCACGATAGACCTGCACCGAATCGCAGTTGATTATCTCACCGCGAAAACGCAGCGCCGTCTCTATCCCAAGCTCGCTCTTGCCCGAAGCGGTTGGGCCAACAATCGCAATGATGGGCTTTTTCGAGTCAAGAGATGAAGTCACGAATGCGAGTATAAAAGCAGGCGGACGAGGATTGCCAACAGGATGAGAACGAGCAGCGCAATAGCGCCTATGATTTGTGCGCGTGAGAATCGCATGCTAATCCAGAGCGTTCCGCCTTCTCTAGCGCCGATTTGCGTTCCCCGGTGGAAACGTATTCGGCGTTGCGATTGGTGCGTGCGCGCCGCCGGGAACAATCCAAAGCTCTACGGCTCGAAACGTTTGGTAGCCGCCGTTAACAGTTGTAATGCGCGACGGGGCGATGTGATAAATCCTGACGAGATGGTTTTTTTGTGTTCGGAGTATTCTCTGAGCTGCTCCGGGGCTATCAAGATGAACGCGCCTGTATCGTGTCTCTCTTTCTCCAACACCGTTAGCTATAGACCCATGCTCAATGTAATACTGCGCGTAGGCGATGATGTATGCGCGCGAATGTGGTACGCGGCGTAGCGCTGTGACGTAAGCTTCAAGGAAGTCGGCCTCATCCCCATAACTGATCTGCGAGTAATCCTGGCTACGCTCCGAAGGCGAGGGTAAATAAAACTCGTCAAACTTTGATGCCGCCTCCGTATCAACGAAATTATTGTTATAAGCATCACTTCTAGGAGTTGGCGTTGCCCCTATTGGCACTATCCAGAGTTCTTGTGTGAGACATGAAGCTGCCCCGCCGTCTATGGCTACGACACTAGATTCGTTAATTCCTCTCGAGTCAACCAGGTAATGCTTCATCCACACGGCTTTTCTGCTACTCAAACCGGGAATGTCTCTGCGGCTGCGATAGACAATAATAAAGCCGCGAGTATTTTGACCATTGCCAATTTCCTGAGCAAAACCATCTAGCCGCGCGATCATATCCGAATAAGCTATATCCCCAAACTCGTCGAACTTTCGTGCTGTTTGATTGTTCGACTGCGCAAACGATGGCAGGCTCGCTTGATAAGGAACGAATAGTAGAACGAGGATAAGGAGAATGATTCTTGAGGTCATTAGTTGATACTCCACAAAGGATCAGCCAATAGGTCAAGACGTTGTATAAATGTTGAGGAGCAGACTATACCTAATAAAGCTTCGTCAACTCGATTCCTGTGTAATAGTTCTTCAGAATCCTTTCGTAAGACCAGCCTATGCGCGCCAGTCCGAACGCGCCGACCTGACACATGCCTACGCCGTGACCCCAGCCGCGACCCGTGAATGTAAAGTCTATGATGTGGCCTGCGTCGTCGTAGCGACGGTCAATGACGAACAGTTGTTCGCGCAACCCTAAGATAGAGCGAATGCGACCGCCGCGAAGATGCGCTGTGCCGCTCGTGCCTACTATTTCCAGATCAATCGCGCGACGCGACGAGCCGCGCGCCGCGACTCGCAAGTCTCTGAGGTTTCCGAAGATTCCGTTGACCTGACGCAATCGCTGCTGAGCTTCCGCGAGCGACATCTGCACAGTCCAGTTAGAGAAAGGCGAGTAGTGGTCTGCCGCCGCTCCGTTCGGCGCAGGTTTGACTTCAAGAAAGTCAACATCGCCGCTCGCGTTTACGTGAAAGGCCACAGGCTCGCCGCCGACTATTACAAGCGAGCGCGCAGGGTAGGAATTGTCGCCGAAAGATCGGAAAAGATATGCGTCCGCGCTTACTTGAATCGGCTGGTCGTGATTGCGCGTAGAGCGGACTATGAGCGCGCCGTTAGCTGTGGGGCGCGTCGTGCCTTTCTGCAACTGAAAATTGCCCCTCGAATCCAGAAGCAGCGCGATGGTGCGTATGGCGCGTGCGCGCGTAAGAGGCTCGCGCGGTCTCAAAGTCGCATCAGGGTAGAGCGCCAGAAATCCGTCGCGCAGCAGCATCGCTACATCTGCACGATTTTGTTGTGGAATGTCCGCAGCGTCGCGGAACGAGAGAAGGTATTCAACGTCGGCGCTGTTCAAAAGAGTGTCCGCGCGCGTGTCGCCGAAGACGGCGAGCATGAGAGCTGAGCTAAACGCAGGCGGGCGCGTGATGTCGTCGTTAGTGACCAGAGCGTTCTGTCTTGAAAGCCGCGCGACGTTTTGCAGCCAGCCGCGCGCATCCTGTTGTGTTAAAGGCGCGGAGAGCCATGCGTCCGTGATACGGGGCGGAATCTGAAAGCTATGCACGGCGAGAAGCGCTGCGTCGCGCGCTAAGGATGCGTGCTGCTCCTCGTG
>DATHJK010000541.1:0-7430 GCA_035316225.1 Pyrinomonadaceae bacterium | reverse complement strand
CGAATGGATTCAGATTAATTCCATTGACGCATCGCCCTTTGACGCGGGCACGGCTTACGTTGCCGCGACAATGTACAAGTCGGACGACTTCAAACCCTACCTTTACAAGACCAGCGATTACGGCCACACGTGGCAGAAGATTACGAATGGCATCCCTGACGGAGCGTTCACGCGCGTCGTGCGCGAAGACCCGAATCGTCGCGGCCTTCTCTACGCGGGAACAGAAACAGGGCTGTACGTCTCGTTCGACGACGGCGCAAACTGGCAGTCGTTACAACTGAATCTTCCCGTCACGCCTGTTACAGACCTCGTAGTTCACAAAGGGCAGCAGGATTTGATTGCGGCAACGCAGGGGCGCTCCTTCTGGATTCTTGACGACCTTCCGGTGCTCTATCAGATGCAGGATGCCGCACGCGCCGAGACTGCTTTTCTATACAGACCGGAAGACACTTACAGAATGCAGGCGGGTGGCGGAAGCAATTCGCTTCCTCCAACAGCAACTGTGGGACAGAATCCGCCGGACGGCGCTGTGGTCTACTATTATTTGAAGAATAAGCCGAGTGCGCCCGTCACGCTTGAATTTCTGGATTCATCCGGCAAACTCATACGTAAGTTCACCAGTCTAGGCCAGGAACGCGCTCAAGTGCGCGCGGACGCGATGCCATCGCCACAGCCTTCACCCGGCTCGCAGCCTTCAACGTCGCCCAATGCTTCGCCTCAGCCTTCGCTCGGAGTTCCCGGCACAGGCGCTGCGACACAAACGCCGCCGGAGCAGCCGCAAGCTCCTTCAGGCGAAGAGGTGCAAGCGCCGGGGCAGGGCGGGCAGGAGCGCGTTCCGGCTGATGCCGGACTCAATCGCTTCGTCTGGGACTTGCGTTACCCTGACGCTACCAGATTTCCGGGACTCATACTCTGGGCGGGAGAGCTTTCCGGCCCTAAAGTCGTGCCCGGCTCTTATCAAGTACGTCTAACGGTCGGCGGCGAGACGTTCACGCAAGCCTTCAATGTGAAGGCTGACCCGCGTCTCGCAACCACGCAAGATGATTTCGCCAAGCAGTTCGACCTGCTGATGAAGATTCGGGACGAGTTGACGGAAACGCACAATGCAATCCTGCAAATCAGAGAGGTGCGCCGTCAGGTTGACGATCTGGTCAAACGCATCACAGGGCAGCCCAACTCGCAGCCCGTCATCAACGCTGCGCGCAATTTGAACGCGAAACTGGCGGCAATCGAACAGGAGCTTTACCAGACCAAAAATCAATCCAGTCAAGACCCGCTCAACTACCCGATTCGCCTGAATAACAGGCTCGCCGCTCTCGCCGGAGTAGTCGAGAGCGCCGACACTGCGCCGACGCAGCAGTCATATTTAGTCTATGAACTGCTCGTCACCGGAATCAACGCGCAACTGCAAAGGCTGAATCAGGTGATGACGGCAGACCTGCCTGCCTTCAACCAACTCGTACGAGACACAAGCATCCCTGCGGTGATAGTGAAGCCGCCGAGCAGCCAGTAAAAAAGGTGATGAGTGATAAGTGATAAGAGAAAAGCCGTGAATCGTTAATCGTAAATGGTGAATAGAAGGAAAGCTATCTTACATTAACGATTTATTATTCCTCTCTTATCACTCACCACTTCTCTTATGAATAGCGATCTCTTCATCATCGACACGGAAGTCGAGCAAGCGCTTGCTGACGGTCGCTGTGTGGTCGCGCTGGAATCAACTGTGATTGCGCATGGGTTGCCGCGACCTCAGAATCTTGAGACGGCGCTGAGGCTGGAACAGATTGTGCGCGAGGCTGGAGCCGTGCCAGCTACAATCGCAATAATCGAGGGAAAGCTTCACGTAGGTTTAACTCGTGAAGAGGTTGAACGCATAGCCACAAGCGACCGTGTGCATAAAATCAGTCGCCGCGACCTTGCAATCGCAGTGGCCCGAAAATTGGACGGAGCAACTACGGTTGCAGCGACTATGTGGGTGGCGCACCGCGCGGGGCTTGAAGTCTTCGCAACGGGCGGCATAGGGGGCGTGCATCGTGGCCGGTTGCCGGACGTTTCGGCAGACCTGCCGGAATTGGCCCAAACTCCCATGACGGTCGTATGCTCCGGCGCAAAGATAGTTCTAGACCTTGAGGCCACGCGCGAGTGGCTGGAAACCTACGGCGTCACGGTCATTGGTATGGGGTGCGACCAAATGCCAGCATTCTATTCGCGTAAGAGCGGGCTGCCTGTGGACGTTCGCGCGGATTCTGCGGAGGAAGCTGCGAAGATTATCGGAGCGAGCCGCAAGCTTCAGCTAAAGGGGGCGACGCTCGTTACTGTTCCCGTGCCTGAAGAGGCGGAAGTTCCTGCGTCTCAACTGGAGAGCGTCCTTGATGAAGCTATGGCAGAAGCTGAACGCACAAACATAAAGGGGCGCGACCTCACGCCCTTCCTTCTCTCTCGCATGGCCTGGCAGAGCGGCGGCGCAACGCTCAAAGCCAACATCGCGCTTCTCGAAAACAACGCAAGCGTCGCCGCAGAGATAGCGCTCTGCCTGTTGCGGATTTAAGACAGGGATTGGACTGGGTTGATACTTATCTCTTCAACCTTCTTCTCAATCCGCCCATCCGAAATTGGGCGATTCCGCAATCGTAGATGTTCTGTAACCGCAGCCGCGTCTGCGTCGTCTTTATAAGCAGGTGGATTGCTAAACTTTGCATCTCTGAGTAAAATAGTTGAGCCACAATCAAGCCATAAGATTCCAAAAATATCTCCTCTCCCCTGATTGGCACAGTGGTTGCTGAATCACAAAATACATGGAGGTTGGTATGAGAACATTACAGAGCAAGATCGGGGGAGTTTTACTGGGATTTGCCATGATATTAGGCATTGCAGCCGCTTCCAGCGCGACTGCGCAAGCCCAGTACCGTCAGTATCCTAACGGTCAGGACGACTCATATCGTCAGGACCGTGAACGAAATCGTGAGGATCGTTACAGGCGCAGTCGCCACAACGACCGGAACAATGACGGTGATAATGATGACCGCTATCGAAACGGTCGTTATCGTAACAATGGTGGTTACCGCAATAACGGTGACTATAGAAACAACGGCGGCTACAGAAATAACGGCGGCTATGGTAACTACGGCAATAACGGCTACCAGATGGCACAGAACCAGGGCTATCAGGACGGTTTGAATACGGGCGCAAGCGACGCGCAGCGTGGACAGAGCTACAACCCGCAACGTTCGCACTACTACAGGAACGCCAATTCCAGCTACGGCAACAGTGGCGCTTACCGCGAAGGTTTCCTGCGCGGCTACGATCAAGGTTTCCGCCAGTATGGTGGTTACAACAACGGGGGCTACCGTAACTCGCGTAATCGAGCCGGAAGTATCCTGGGCGGTATCTTCGGGAGACCTTAACGGGCTGCGAACAGAGCAACAACAAATCAAAAATGAGAATGGCGCGACTTCTGATCGCGCCATTTTTTATTTAAGAGTTCTCTGAATAAAAGATTGGTTCAATAGAGATAAATTGCACCCGGCAGGACTCAAACCTGCAAAAGAAAGGCGGGCCGTGAGGGACTTGAACCCCCGACACCTGGTTCCGAAGACCAGTGCTCTATCCAAACTGAGCTAACGGCCCGTAGCGTCTTACATAGCGATAGTAACTACGCCGTTTAGCTGTCGTACGGCGGTGACAGTTTGCACAACGTACTTCGCATTTAGCAATCTCTTTTAGCAAGGTATTCCATGAAACCAATCGCCTGTGAAGTGTAGATACTTCGTAGAGCTTTTTACCGCGTACATGGTCAAACTCTAAGACCACAGGATCGCTTTCGCCGCAGTCAATGCAAGGATGATTCTCAAGGTAATTGTATACCTTCTCATTAAGATCATCTACCACCGCTTTTCTACGCTCACGGGCTTTCTTGACATAATATTGCACATTACTTTGATAGTGAGTTTTAACCCATATACGGCCACATGCAAGGCAATAAGAATGTATAGTTCCTTTTTGCTTATTTCTATAAGGAAACTCTGTAAGGTGCTTTTTGATACGACACTTTGAGCAAACGCGCGTTTCCATAGCGACAGCATAGCACAGGTTTCTTCGAATCATTAATCCGATCCGAAGTCAGACGCTCTATCCAACTGAGCTACGGGTGCATAGCTTGTACGTTACATAACGGAACACAACTCACGCAAGTTAGTGGTTCGCGTTGTGTGCGGCGGGCGAATTTGTGTTTGATGTCGCGCTGGTTGCGCCGCTCTGGAACTCGTGGCGTATGAAGCGGACGAGTTCGTTGATTTCGTCTGCTTTGAGTTTTTCTGCGAATGCGGGCATGCCGTCGCCGCCCTTTGTAATCTGGCGTGCGAACTGCTCGTCTGTGTGCTTGAGCGCGTGGCCTACTTTGAGGCTGGGAACTTTGAGCGTCAGGTCTTGAATCTTGACCGTGCCTCCGTCGGCGTTAGCGCCGTGGCACTGCTCACAGTGCTGCGCCCAGTTGGCGCGCGCGTGCGCGAACTCGTCCGTGGGTGAGGGGCTTGCGCTTGGTGCAGGCGTGGGTCTGGCGGTATTGGCCGTCTGGTTGGTGTTGGTGGAATCGGCGCAGGCCATGAAAAAGAGCGACAGAGCAGCAGCGATAATTGCGAGCTTGAACAGTTTCATCCCGAGTTAGTCTCCGATTGATCCCTGAAATTTCAGATTCCGGTTTAAGAGAGCGCAACGAGTATAGAATAGACAAAGAACAGATGCCAGATGATAGATGCTAATCAACTGCTTTTCACTAGCATCCAGTATCGAAGCGTCGGACATCTGCTTTTTCATCGTTGCCTGCCCTGCGGTTTCTTAAGCCCCTCGACCCATTCGGCGATCTCGCGCTCTTCTGCCTCGGAGAGTTTGCCCGCGAAAGATTTCATAGGCGGCTTCAGCCCGTAAGCTTCAGGGTTATTCATCAGCGCAATTAAGTCTTCGATGGTTCGATTCGGTTTGGCAGAGACGCCCAGAAGTTTGGGGTAGGGGAAGAAGCCCTGACCGCGCGAGCCGTGACAGCTTGAGCAGGATTTGGTGTAGGCGGCGGGTGGTTGTGATGAAGACGAAACAGATGGAGTCTGCGAGTTTGAGTTTCCCGCGTTAGAATTTCCAGTAATGCTCGTAGCCGTGTCCTGTACCTGCTCGCCCGCGTTCTGCTCCTCGGTCACGGCCATTCGCACTGGCTCGAACGGTTGATTGAGGAAAGCCTGCTCATCTGCGCGCTGGCGCGCTAACTGCTCGCGCACTCGTGTGTTGCTGAAGTCTGCGATGTAAGCGAGCGCAGTCAGCGTGAAGAAGAGGGCGAGCATGGCGGCGAAGATCGTCTGGCCTATGCGCCGTAAGGGACGACCCATAAATTCCCTTGAAGTTGATTTGTTGAGAAACGGCAGCGCGATCAGTGCTACGAAAATTACCAGAAGCAGTGTCGCTGCTGCGGCTGTTGCGATGCGTCCCGGCAAATATTTCAATAGTTGAAAGAGCCATAGAAACTGCGCGCCGGGACGCGGCAGGTAGCCGGGCAAAAGCTCTGTCGCGGGCGGCCCGAGCGGCGCATGAAAGCGCGTTGCGAAAAGCGCGAGCGAAAAGAAGACCACGCTCGCGGCGATTGCGTTACGTGCAAACTGTTGTTTGGCCCACGCACGCCGCTCCTCTCCCGCTGAAATTTCGCGGAAGATGAATAGCCGCGCGATTACTGTTAGAAGAATGATGAATGGGATGACCAGCAGGTGAAGCGCGTAGAATCGCACGAGCGTGAGCGGGGAGATTTCCGTTCCGCCCAGAAGCCACCGGCGCGCAGCGCCACCTATCATTGGAAGCCCGTTCGCCATGCCCTCGGCAATGCGCGTGCTGAAAAAAGCGCGCGCATCCCACGGAAGCGAATAACCCGTCGCGCCGTTCCCCGTCACGAACGCCAGTAGAAGAACAGCGGCAATCCATGCCACAGGTTTTCGGGCATAAGCGCGTCGCCAGAACATCTGCGCCAGATGAAGCACCAGAAATAGGGTTAGCAGTTGCGAGCCGAAATGATGAAGCGAGCGAAACCAGTAGCCTGCGCTTGCTACCTTTTCGATGTAGGCGATGGTCGTATGCGCGCCTGCGGTCGAGGGAAGATAATAGAAACTGAGGAGCGCTCCCGTAACGAACTGTAGCGCGAGCAGCATCGCCACTATACCGGCAGTAGTCCTCAGCCACGCGCTCAACCTTTCGGCAGGCTCGTCCAGCAGCGAGCGCGAGATTTCATCCAAAGCAGTCGAGCGCGCCAGCCGTTTCAGTAAACCTGTTCGGTCAACTTCGTTCGCCATCACCCGCGCACCACTCGCTCATTCGTGTTGTTAACGTATGATTGGTACTTAACTTTGAGAACGCCGTTCTCCTGTTCAGAAGGCAACGGGTCAAGGCCGCGACGCGATGGGCCGCTCACGCGCGAGCCATCCGCCGCGAACAAGCTATCGTGACAGGGGCAGAAGAAATTTTTATCCTCGTCGCGCCAGACTACGTTGCAGCCCTCGTGCGGGCACGCAGCCGATAGCACCTGATAATTCTTGTCCGGCAGAACGAAGACGAAATGCTCTTCGACCATGCTGGCCCAACCGGCGGCGCGCTCCGTTGAGACGCTGCGCATGATGGGTTTGTCCCCGGTGAATTGAGATAGTGGGCCAATGTCAGTCCATTTCGCTTCTTCAAAAATCTGAGTCGGGCGCAAAAAACGAAAAGCTGCTGCGGCAATCGTCGCTGCCATGCCTGCAAGGAGCGCGAGCGGAATGAATGATAGAAAGTCTCTACGGCTTTTCAGCCTGTTCTTATCGTCGTGTTCAGTTGAAGCTTCTGCCATTTTCTATAAGTCTGTAGGCAACTAGACCAAAGACTCTTGCTCCGGTTGCAATATCGCCGTGAATAGTCGCAGAATACATGAAGTTTCGCGCATATTCTATCTTACCGAATCATTCGTGCGCGAATCGCGGCAGAAGTGAAAATTTTGAGGATGAAACATGAGCAGTGACCAGGAAAACCAACAGAATGCAAACCGCAGCAGCTTGCGGCTCGCTCCGCACACCAACGTTGACGAGACGCTAAAGAACAAGCTCCCCATCACACGGCAGTTCGTCAACTTCACTTTTTACCGCGCGACCACCGAATGGCGTGCGCTCAATGATGAAGGGAAGCGCGGCGCGAAAGAGGATTTCCTGAAGGCATACGAAGAGTTTCGGCGCGAGCTATTGATGCACACCTACTCTCTGGTCGGATTGCGACCCAACACGGATTTCATGATCTGGCGCATAGGCTATTCGCTCGAACCGCTTCAGGAGATGACGACCCGGCTCAACCAGACGCGCATGGCGCGCTACCTGGAAGTTTCCCAATCGTTCCTCTCCATGACGAAGCGCTCCATGTACATTGATAAAGACAACCCT
>DATHJK010000540.1:0-2567 GCA_035316225.1 Pyrinomonadaceae bacterium | reverse complement strand
CAACGTACTCAGCCGCAGAGCCTGTAATCTCTTCAAGACCCGGCTTGTGCAGGTTGCCCCAGATAACGCAGAGGCGCTCGGAGTTTTTGTAGGGCAGAGGGCGCAGAACGACCGCGTTGACCACGCTGAATATAGCGCTGTTTGCGCCGATGCCGAGCGCCAGCGCGAGAATTGCGACCAGCGTAAAGCCGGGGTTTTTGCGCATCATGCGCAAACCGTAGCGAATATCTTGAACGAGCGTTCCCATTATTGCCTCCTATTCGTAACGAAGCGCGACCAAAGGATCAACCTTCGCTGCCCTACGCGCCGGAAGGTAACAGGCGAGCAGCGCAACCATCGTCAGCAGCACAGCAACGACCGCAAACGTCAACGGGTCCGTTGCCGTCACACCGAACAGCAAACTCTTCATCACGCGCGTGATTGCGATTGCGCCGAGCAGACCTAGAGCCACACCAACCAAAACCATCTTCATGCCTTGCCTGATAATCAATTTCATCACGTCGCGCATCTGCGCGCCGAGTGCCATACGAACGCCAATCTCATGTGTGCGTTGAGTAACGTTATATGACATCACGCCATAGATGCCGATGGCGGCCAGGCAGAGCGCAAGTAGAGCGAAGATACCCAGCAACAGGGTAGAGAAGCGCGGTTGCGCAGTTGACTTGGTTAACAATTGCTCCATCGTAGCGATGTTGTAGACGGGCTGATTTTTGTCCACCTCAAGAATCCGGCTTCGCACTGCCGGGGCCAGACTGAGCGGATCATTCTCCGTGCGCACAACGATGGTCATCCAGCGCAACCAACTGAATCGCTTCTGCGCGTGCGGCTGATACATCACCGCGCCCTCGTCTGCGTCCAGACCCATATGCTTGATGTCACCGACGACGCCCACAATCGAGTAGAGAGGATCATTCGGTTCGCCGAAATGAATTCGTTTGCCCACAGGGTCTTCGCCCGGCCAGAAGCTGCGTGCCATCGTTTGATTGATAACCAGAACCGGCGTGGAGTTTTGATCGTCGTGCGCAGTGAAGAGGCGGCCTTCCAGAAGCGGAATACCCAGCGTGCGAAAGTATTCGTCGGTCACGGCGCGATAGCCTGCTTTAGTGCTTTGTGCTGATTGAGATTCGGTGCGGCCTTCGAGCGTGACGGGAAAGCTCATGTTGTTAAGTCGTAATGGCAGGTCTTGTATCGCGCCAACCGATTTCACGCCGGGCAATGTTTTGATTTTCTCGATTGCCTGCTGGAAGAAAGCTATCTGTTGCTCATTCTGCCCGTACCTGGCCGGAGGCAGTGTTATCTGCATGGTCAGCAGGTTGTGTGTATCGAAACCTGCGTTGACTCTTTGCAGCTTGATGAAACTATTTATCATCAAGCCAGCGCCGACGAGTAACACTACGCCGATGGCAACCTCGGCGACCACCAGCAGGTTGCGTAGCCTGCGGCCTGAGCTTCCCGCAGCGCTTCGTCCTTCATCTTTGAGGGCTTCATTCAGATCAAGCTTTGAAGCTTGCCATGCAGGCGCTAACCCGAAGATCAGAGTGGTGAGCAGAGTGAGCAGGAGCGTGAAGGCGAGTACGTGTCCATCAATCGCGGCTTCTTTGATACGCGGGATATTGTCAGGGCTTAGCGCGATTAGAGCGTCGCTGCCCCAGAGCGCCAGTAATAATCCGAGCGCGCCACCCGCGAAGGCCAGCAGAAAGCTTTCGGACAGAAACTGGCCGATAAGCCGCCAGCGACTAGCGCCGAGCGCCGCACGAACTGCTATCTCTTTCTGGCGAGAACTGGCGCGAGCGAGCAGCAGATTCGCTATGTTGGTGCAGGCGATGAGCAGGACGAATCCAACCGCGCCCAGCAGGATTATCAGGACGGGGCGGACGTTGCCTACAATCTCTTCGCGTAGCGGGACAATGTTCACGCCCCATCCGGCATTCGTATCCGGGTACTGCTGTTCAAGCCGTTGCGCAATAGTGCCTATCTCTGCTTTCGCCTGCTCTATTGTGACTCCCGGTTTCAATCGCCCTATGACCTTAAGATATTTACCCTCGCGGCTCTGAGCTTGTTGTGCCGACATCGCCATCGGTCTCCAGATTTCCACCTGATCGTCCAGAAAATTGAAATCTGACGGCATCACGCCAACGACGGTGTGACTCTTGCCATTGAGCATCACGGTTTGCCCTATGATCTGCCTGCTCGCGCCGAACTGCCTCTGCCAGAGCGCGTGACTCAGCACCACTACGTCGTCTCTGCCTTCCTGATCATCTTCAGCAGTAAGCACACGTCCCAACTCCGCCTCTGCGCCGAGCGTCTGAAAAAATCCGGCGGAGACCACCAGCGCATTCAAGCGTTGCGGATCGTCGCCGCCCGTCAGGTTGTAGTTCCAGTTGAGGTAAGCCGCGAGCGATTCAAACGACTGATTCTGGTTCTTCCAGTCAGTGAAGTTCGCTGAGCCGACAATCTCGTGATCCTGCCCCTTCTTTAAATTGTTCTCCCACACGGTCATCAAGCGATCCGAATTCCTAAAGGGCAGAGGACGCAACAGCACTGAGTTAACTACGCTGAAGATGGCT
>DATHJK010000539.1:0-4109 GCA_035316225.1 Pyrinomonadaceae bacterium | reverse complement strand
TTCTGCAACTGCTCTAAGACGCGGCGAAGCTCCGCGCGATACTGCGACATGGGCGAACTGTTCTGCTTGCTGTCGGAAGCCACGAAACGAAAGAGCGGCGCAAACTCTTTCTCGACCTCTGTGCCCCCGCCTGTGTCCGTCGTGCTGCTGGACGTGAACCAACTCTTTATCCAGCCCCACCAGCCTTTCGCTTCCGGCTTCGCGGAAAGATTCGTGTTACGCGCAACTTCGGTCATCACGCGCTCCATAGGAGAATCCGTTGACGAGAGAACTTTTAACGCTTCAATCGCATCATCTCTGGATTTGAACTGCTGCACGCTGATGCTGGTTAGAAACTTTCGCCACTGGTCTGTGTAATCGCGCAGGTACATGCTCTCCAACTTGCTAATGTCCGTCGCCTGCGTCTGCGCGTTCGAGGCCGCAGCGCCCATCACCCAGTCCTCTTTGCTTATCTCCTGCGCTGCCGTTTCAATCGCAGCCTTCATGTAGTTGCGATAGCCTTCAATCGTGTAGCTGCCAGGCACAGTGTACGTGCCCACGAGCGCACCTCGTCCAGTGCCTTGCAGAATGGAATCAATAGTGACGGGCGAAGCTTTGGCGTTAATCTCCGTAGTGATGCGCTTGTAGAAACGATTAATCGGCGGGTAAGCCTGAAGCTTGCGCCTGACGTTCGAGACCAGTTGGTCGTCAACCTTTATGTGCGGCGCTTCGTCGCGCGTCAGTTGTCGCGCAAAGAAATCAAGTTGCTGGAGCGAGACGATCTCCATGTCGGGCGGCGAAGATTTTTTCCAGTAATCCCCAATCGTGCTCGCCAGAAACGTTGGCTCGACACGTGTGGCATCCGAGAGCATCAGGTAAGCTTTCAGCAGATCGTAGTGGCGACCGAGTATGTCTTCCTGCGAAGCGGATTGGCCGCTGGCCGATGCGTTGGTTGCGGTCGTGGACGGGGTTGGGATGGTAGCGGTTGGCGTGCCCGCAGCGAAGTTGCGCAGGTCGCGTTCAATGGCAGCGACGGTCGGTTTTTTGAAGCGCTGCTCAATGGAATCGAAGTAGATGTCGCGCAGGCGCGGCGCTATGTCGTTGCCTGAGTAGAGACCGAATCTAAGGTAGATTGGCGGCGTCTCGTCCAACTCAATCAATTTCTGGCGCAGAGCATCAACGGCTTCCACCTCTACGCGCGCAGCCGCAGGCTCTTTCTTTAAGGGGTCGTGGCCTACGTCAGCGCGTGTAATCTCGTCAACGCGCGTGCCCCGGTCGGTCGCATCCGCGATCAGTTTGCGATTGCCGAAGAACGAGACGAGCGAGAGCGCTAAGAATATGGTTAGCAGGATTGCGCCCGCGATGAGCAGTATGTTGCGCAGGCGCGGCGGTCGTTTCTGAAAAGCCTGAAACGATGCCGCCAGGTCTTTGTCCTGAAGGATTACTTCACGGAAAAATTTCTCCGTGAAATAGCCGCGCCCTACGGCGTGTGCGCCCCTCTCGTCCACATCACCGTCATCTTCAACGGAAGCTGCGCGGGCTGGCGCGCCTGCCACGTTCGCAGTGAAGTAGAAGCCGCGCAGGAGCGGGCTTTCGCTAAACGGGTTGGGTCTGAATAGAAATGAAGTGAAGAGTCCGAGCCGGCTGCGCGCTTCGCCGAAGTTGTGCGGGAAATTGAAGACACGCAACTGCTCTGCGGCAGGCGCTTGAACGCCAAGGCGTCTGAGCCGCTTTTTCATCAACGAATCGTAGAGCAGGTCGAACTCTACATCGAAGAGCGCATGCGCGTTCTGGCTCTTGTTGAGCGGAATGGTCGTTCCCCAGACCTGGCTGCGCCCGTCGCCGCTCTTCGATGTGAAAAACTCGCGGAAGCCTTCGATCACATCGGCGTGACTGAAGACGAGATAAACAGGGAAACGAGCGCGAGCGCGCTGCATCAGATCATCAAGGCGCGCGCGCATGACTTTTGCCTGCTGCTCTACCTCCGCTTCGCTTGAGCGCAGGATTTTTTCGGCGTCGGCGATTACGAGCAGCCCGTCGAACGGGCGATCCTTACGATGCTTCTTAATCGTTTCTACAAGCCCGGCCCACTCGTCGCGCTGCGGCCCTTCGGTCTGGTAGCGACCCGTAGTATCGAGCATCACAGCCGAATCCGTGACGCGCCACTCGCAGTGCTGTGTAGGACGGACTATGTTCTGCTCTGCGCTGCGCTGGCTCGGCAGAGCCTGGAAGCTTAAGCCCGAAGTCAGCAGCAGCGAAGTCTTCCCGCTCGCGGGCGGGCCTGCGACCAGATACCAGGGCAGACCGTAAACAGCATCGCTGGCGTTGGAATCGCCCAGGCGCGAGCTGCGCAACCACTGAACTGCTTCTTCAGCGTCTCGCGTAACATCTTCCGATGCGCGCACGTTGGCTGCGGCAGCGCCCTTTGTCTTCGGCTTCGCCTGAGCCTGCGGAGCTTCTTCGCCCGCTTCGGCTGTAGCAGCAGCCGCTTCACGACGCGCGGCACGTTTTCTACGAAAATAGAGGAACAGAATGACAATCGGCCACGTCAGGAGCAGGAGCGCTATGATGATTATTACAGAGACCGTGCCGAGGCCCAGCATTGGGCCAAGATAATAGATGCCCAGGCTCATGATCCCGTAGAGCGAGACCATCCCGCCTATGCCGAGCGCGTAACTGAGTTGATTACTATGCCAGGACATAAGAAGAAAGTGATGAGTGATGAGTGATGAGTGATAAGTGATAAGAGAAAAGCTTCTTCTTCTTTCTTATCACTTATCACTCATCACTTATCACCCACTAATGAAGTAACTGTTCTTTCGCAGCGTTCACATCAGATTTTAGCAGGAAGATGAGAACCATGTAGATCAATATGGCTAAACAGGCGAAGACTCCTGCGCCTATCTTGGCCCAGAGCGGGAGACCTGGATCGCGCCGCGGCTCCTGCTTATCCATCACGCGCCAGTGCGGCGAAAGGTCACCCTCCTGCAAGCGCCCGACGGCGCGCAACTGGTCAGCCGTCGCGCGTATCACGTCCTTGAGTTGATCCTCCATGTAGACCTTGTACTTGCCCTTGAAGCCCAGAAGCATACAGACGTAATAGACTTCTACCACGTCCGCTTCCGATTGAATGTGCTTGATTAATTCGTCCAGCTTCTCGAAGAATTTCACGCCCGCCAGATGCTCGCCGAAGTATTCAAGTTGAAGCGGATTCTTCTCCCACTCCTCTTTCAGAGGAAATTTGGCCGTCAGCGCCGTTTCATCAACGAAAGCCGCGAGCGCGAATTTCACGTCGCGCACCTGACGTTCGCTGTGACGCAAGGTGGCGGCGCGCTTCTCCATATCAGTAAGAAGCTGCGCGACCGTCCTGCGTAGATCGTTCGACGGCGCAACAATCCCCGCCTGAAGCTTCAATACAAGCTCCAACACAGGCGCTGCCAGACTCACAAGATCATTGCTCTGCCGCGCACGCCTCTTGCTCGTTCCTGCCGATGATTGTGTCGCTGTTCGCTGCATCTTTAACTAGAGTGATAAGTGATGAGTGATAAGTGATAAGAGAAAAGCTTTTGGTTCTTTCTCATCACTTATCACTCATCACTTATCACCGCCTTTATGGTTTTACTGCATACATCTCTACCGTCTCGTCCGGTATATCTTCCGGAACGTAGACGGCTAAGGCTTTGGAGCCTGCGATTCGCTCCCAGAACATGCCGCTCGTATCGAGCGCGAAGTATTGAAACTTTGGACGCAAAGGTATAGGCGCTGGCGGCGGGCTTGCGTGCGTCAGTGTGACGCCGGGCAATGCCGAGCCTATGACAATATCGATGGTATCGCGCGACGCTATCTTGACGACGCGCGGCACGCGCTCAATCACCTGACCATCTGGAAGCGGCGAACGCACGCCCAAAAAGAATGCTGCCTCTTTCAGCAGGCGATCATCCTGAATACGCCCGGCGTAGAGCGTTTCTCTCACGCGCTCGAGCGGAATCGGAACGCAGCGCGTCGGGATTACAGTTTCAAGCAGATCGCGTATCTCGTTAAAGAGAGTGCTGAAAGTATAGTAAAGGTCTTCGTGCTCGTAACGAACAATATCTTTCGGATGACGGTCGGGCGTAAACGTCATCAGCTTG
>DATHJK010000538.1:0-7539 GCA_035316225.1 Pyrinomonadaceae bacterium | reverse complement strand
CTCTTTTTCTCTTAGATAAAGACAGCACCCGTTTCAGCCATCGAACTCGCGCAGGACATTCAGCAGGTGTTGATTTTCGTGCGGGAGCATTGACGTTACACGAATATGATCAGGCATATCGGGTCGGCTTCTGACTTGAATCCTGTGCGCGGCCAGATGCTTTTTCAAACTCGCTGGTTCGATGCCTGCAAGGTGTATGAGAAAGAAGTTGGCAGCAGTCGGGTGAACGTGGAAGTAGGGAATCTTGCCGAGTTCCGAGTAAAACTTGAGGCAGTCATCGCGTATTCGACCTGTAATTTCTTTCAAGTAGCCCTGATCTTCTAGGGCGGCCTGCGCCGCTGCGAGCGATGCGGAGTTCACAGCCCAGGGCAATCGGACGCGCGCCAACTGCTGCGCCACCGTAGGGTGAGCGATGGCGCACCCGACACGTAAGCCCGCAAGGCCATAAGCTTTTGAGAACGTGCGCAGCACTATGAGGTTCGTGCGCTCGCGCACCCACGGCGCGAAACTCACCCCGGCGTAATCAGCATAGGCTTCATCAATTATCCAGAGACAATCCGGCGTCTCGTCCAGAAGCTTCGCCATGCCCGCTTCGTCAAGCAGCAGGTTGCCGGATGGGTTGTTCGGGTTGCTGATGAGGCCCAGCGTTGCGCGCCCGTTTCGCGCCGTTTCGACAAAACTATCCAACGGAAGAGAGAACGTTTCCGCGTCCAGCGCGACCTCTATCAACTCTGTAGAATAGCGCTTCCCGGCTTCCACGAAGCGTTCGTAAGACGGATAAGGCGCGATAAGCCGTCCGGGCCGCATGACCAGTTTGAGCAGAAAAGTCCACGCGAGCGCTTCGCCCGCGCCGTTCGATACGACGAAATTTTCGGGCGAGAGATTGTGATGAGCAGCCAGACTCTCGCGCAAACCGGCAGCGTCCGTCTCGCCGTAGAAGCGATACTGCTTCGAGCGCGCGAACTCTTCCACAGCCTCTACGACTTTCGTAGAGCAGCCGTATGGATTAATCGCGGCCTCGAAATGTAACACCTCGCCGTTCATGCCAGAACCTCTTCCGTCTGAGTCGCCGTCAAAACTTTTTCTGGCAGCACGCGCCAGAATTTCGTTAACTCGTGCGGCGCATGTATGCCTTCGGCTTTCAACGAGAGCGCAAGGTCGCCGCGCCGCTCGAAAAAATCCTGCGGGCGCACGGCCATCTCGTAACGAATTGAGAAGAGGGCTTCAGCGAAGATATGAGGAAGCTTTGGGGAGACCGTGCGCGCGAGTTCCGGCTCTTCCGCCAGAAGGTTTGCGAACAGAGCAGCGCGGCTTCCGTAAGTGCGAATCAAATGATCGACGGAATCACCCTCGACTCCCATCTTGAGAAGAAGATTTTTCGTCTCTACTTTAGAAGAGTGTTTCCAGTTTGCGCCGGGCAGAGGATTATTGACCGCTTCAGAGCTTGAGCCGACCGTATTGACTTTGAGCTTACGGGTTAAGAGGCGCGCGGTCGCGCAAGCCGCGCGACGATGAAGCGTGAGCTTACCGCCCAGCACGGAGAGAAATCCTTCGTTATGCCATTCTATGTGATAAGCGCGGCTGACTTCGCCCGCAGCCCTCCCCGCCCTGTCGTACAATGGGCGCAGTCCCGCTCTGGCTGCTATAACATCCCCGTCTTCTATCATTGATGATGAGAAAAAATCTCCCAGCGCTTCCAATAAGTAATCAACGTCTTCGCGTTCCGCAGACGCCGACTCAGGCGCTCCCTCATATTCGGTCTCCGTTGGGCCAACCATTACAAAGTTCTCCGATGGAATTGCGACGAGCGGGCGTTTGTCTCTACGCGAGAAGAAGATTACGGCGTCAGAGAGCGGCAGCCGCCGTCGCGGAACGATTATGTGAACTCCTTTGCTCAACCGAAGACGACGTTTCGCAGTAGCGGCGCGATTTGCCAGGCGGTCAGCCCACGGCCCCGCCGCATTGACGACAACCCGCGCGCGAATCTCAACGTTGCGCCCCGTCATTTCGTCAATCACAAGAGCGCCGACCACGCAGCCACGCGAATGAAGAAGATCAATTACGCGCGCGTAATTAACCGCACAAGCGCCAGCGTCGCATGCGGCCAGCATCGTCTCCATGACCAGACGCGCGTCCTGAGTCAGATATTCCCGGCAGACGAAACCGCCCTGTAATCCATTAGCGGGCAGCAGAGGCTCGCGGCTTAAAAAATCTTCAGCGCTCGATCTCATGTGGCGCAAGTTCGAGTCGAAGGGTTGCAGTGCGGAGTAAGCAATCATCCCGCCGCGATGCGCCAGCCTGCTCGTGAAAGATTTTCGGTAAAGAGGGAAGAGCAGATTGATGGGTCGAACAAGATGAGGAGCAAGCCCCGCGAGTCGCTGCTGTTCACGCGCCGAGCGGTAGACCAGCCCGACTTGCCCACGCTTCAAGTAGCGCAAGCCCCCGTGAATCAAGCGAGAGGAGCGGCTGCTTGTGCCGCTCGAAAAATCATTCTGCTCGACAAGAGCGACGCTCAACCCTGCGCTCGCAGCATACAGAGCGCAGGCTGCGCCGGTTATCCCTCCGCCTATAACCAGCACGTCGAAACATCCGGCAGCCATACGCTCGAAGCTAAGCTCTCGCCACGCCTGCGTGAATTGTGAAAGGGAAAATTCTTCGCTCATTCGCTCGCTCGGAAAGCTTTCCGAAGCTTCGGCCTGCTCTACAGTAAAGTGTAGGGGCGCATGTGTACGCGAGGCTATCAGCACTGTAGCACTTTTCAGACTGCCACAGTCTGCCCTCGGCGTGCGAAAGGGCGAATTAAAAAGTCCCTAAAGGGACGCCATGACAAGTAGCGCGGCACTCGAAGCGCCATACTATTTTCATCGCATCGCTTACGGGACTCCTCAAACAAAGCTTCTTAAAGATAACTCAGCCACCAGTCTTTGCGCCGCTGTTTTACGCCAGCGAACCAGCGACAGAGCGGATAGATGAGAAGCACGCCCGTTATCCAGAAGACGTAAACAACCGGGAGACTGAAGCCCAGGTTTCCGGGATTAGACCTGGGCTTATCGAACAGCGTTGCGAACTGCCACGCAGTGGGCTGCCCGGCCAGATAACCGGCTATGACCGCCAATCCGTGCGCGACTGTCCACTGCAAAAGATAGAAGAATAGCGGCACGCGCCCGAAAGTAATCAGCGCGCGGCTGATTGGCCCACGCCCCATCTTCTCGAACAGGGCGAGCGCAATGATGGCAGGCCCAAGCGTCATCAAGAGAAACAGCAGCGAGGGCGGATACTTCGTAACGTCCAGAAACGAGAGCACTGTGAAGAGAAGATTTCCTTGCGTTTCCCACTTCTGCTGGTCGCCGTAAAAATTCGTAGCCCTGATGACGACGAACGCGAGCGTGAGCGCGCCGCCGAGCCTGAGCAGAATCTTTCGTCGTCTCTCAGCATCAAGTTTGTAGAGCGCGCCGAAAGCGTAGCCCGCAGCCATCACTCCTATCCAAGGTATCAACGGATAAAGAGCCAGCGCGTAAACTCGGTCTCCGAAAAAGATCAGTCCCGGCTGGTGAAGCACCATCCAGATGCTCTCCCAAAAGCTAGGCGTCGCCGTACCAGGCCCGCGCCACTGCGTTATATGAATTTTATCCAGAAGATTATGGAGCGCGATCATTGCGACGCCGAACGCGGCGATGACTCGCACAGGCAGATGAATCAGCGCGGCCAGACAGATCATGGAGATTCCTATTGCCCAGATGACCTGAAGCAGCCCGACGAAGTGCCAGTCAACATTGAACCATATAAGAACATGCAGGACTGTCAGCTCAAGGAAGACAAGCCACAGCCCGCGCGTGACCAGAAACTTCGACAATTCCCGTTTGCTCTTACCGCGCGAGAATTGAAGATACGCTCCTGTGCCTGCTAGAAAGACAAAGACAGGAGCGCAGAAATGGGTTATCCATCTGGTGAAGAAGAGTATGGCGCTCGTCTTCGTCAGGTCGAGCGGGTCAAAATCCAGCGACGCGCTGTGAAAGAACTCGCGCGTGTGATCCAGCATCATTATGACCATCACAAGCCCGCGCAACAGGTCAACCGAATCAAGACGCCGCTTTGTAGTAGCCCGCGCGTTATCAGAGGCCATCGCTGCGCCCATGCCGCCGAGCGGGTCTGCCATTTCCGTAGACGTATCTGGCGGAAGCGTCGTCGCGACGGAGTTTAAATTCGATGTGGTTACGGGTTCCATGAAAATCTCCTACAGACCTGAGTTCCGAAGCGAGGTGCTCGTTTCCGCGCGCTTTTATGACAGAAGCCGGGTTTAAGTCAATAGAGACGCAGAGTGTATTTTTCTTTGGCGCGCCAGCCTTCCTAGTGTGATTGCACCGCGCTGTCCCATGCTGCGCGCGCGATCTTTGCTATAACGCTCTCGCGCGTCGCGACGTTAGCCGTCGAATCAGAAACGAAGACCGCGACTATCAGATGCCTGCCGTCCGGCAGCGTGATTATGCCTGCGTCGTTGGTTGCGCGCGTCAAACCGTTAACGGTGTTGGATGTGCCTGTCTTATGCGCTACGATTGTCCCGGCGGGCAGCCGTCCCTTGATACGACGCGGGCCTGTGTTGCTCTCCGTCATGAATTGCAGCAACAGAGCGCGGCTCTCGGCTGAAAGCCCTCGCCCCTCGTATAGCATGCGCAGCAGCCCTGCAATCGCGTTCGGCGTGGCCCAGTTCCTGTACTGCACCTGCTCATCGCTCGCCATCTCTTTTTCTGAAGTGGCGACGACGATTTCTCTGACGCCAAGTGAGCGCAGGTAGGCCGTGACCTGTTCGGGGCCGCCCGCTAGCCTGAGCAGCACGTCGGAAGCCGTGCCGTCACTTTCCGCTACCATGTAACGCAGCAACTCGCGCACGCTAAACTCCACGCCGCCCTGCGGGTGCTCGTCCCGTATAGGACTATGAGCCTTTGCGGGAACCATGTCGCTCTGCTCCACTCGAACTTTTTGTTCCAGACTGAGCGCGCCTCGTTCCACCTCATGCAGCACGGCCATTCCAATCGGAAACTTATAAACGCTCTGCATTGGAAAATGCTCGTTGCCATGAAACTCGGTTGAGTCTCCGGTTTCCAGCAGCATCACGGACACGCCCACGCGGCCACGAGCCTCATGAGAAATCCGCTCGATCTGAGCGCGAAGCCCGTTAATGAGCAGCGATGTTGTTGTGGCGATTAGAATGAGTTCTCTAAACATGATGGCTTTGGGCTTATGACATCTGATCTTATTAAAACTTAACTGCGTTCTGCTCTACTGAATTTGACCGGAGCAGGAATCGAATGGCTCGGTGTTCATGTAATACGACCTGAGCGCGGTGAATGTTCTTTAGAGTTGGGCTGCTCTTTCGATTAAAGATGGCGGTTAAGAATTCAAGCTGATTTTTCGTAGCGATAATAAAGCTCAGTGATAATCGGCCTGATATCATCGGCTGATTGCACAGCATAAAATATGAATCCCACCCTTTTCTGTCAAACTTCATCAACTACAGTTGCTGTAGAGTGCTGCACTTGGGTAAGATTCAGGGGCTGAATTTTAAGGAGCAATATTCAGAGATGGCTATTTCAGAGAAAGAGTTGCCGCCGGTGAACCAGCAGGGGCTGGACATACGCTCGACGCCGCGCGATGAGATGGCGCTCTACACGCTGGACACTTTTCCATATGAGTTCGCCGGGCGCGAGATAAGTATCAAGTTCGAGATGCCGGAGTTCACATGCGTCTGCCCGTTCTCGGACTTTCCAGACTTTGCCACCATAAGGCTTGAGTACGTGCCGAACGAGCGCTGCGTGGAGTTGAAGAGTCTGAAGCTTTACATCAACTCGTTCCGGCAGGTGAAGATTTTTCATGAGCACGTCATCAACATAATCCTCGAAGACTTCGTGCGCGCCTGCGATCCCATTGCCGTAGAGATAGAAGGCGATTTCAACGTGCGCGGCAACATCAAGACTAGGGTGAGCGCAAGCTACAGGAAGAAGAGGTCAGAGGCTAGAGGTTAGAGGCTAGTGAAAAACTCCAACAATTTCACTGACCTCTAATGTCTGACCTCTAACCTCTGTTCTTTATGACACCTTTAATCATCACAATCATCATTGGCGTCGTTGCCGTCTCGCTCTTCTTCGTCATAGCGCGGCGCATACTCCGTTGGGCGATTCGTTTGACGCTCGCGGGAATGCTGGTTCTGGTTCTTCTTATTGGCGGCGTGGTGGCATGGTGGTACTCGTCGGATTCGTCGCAGCGTAGAGAGACGCGCCCCGTTGCGACGCCAAGACGCGGTAACACTCGTTAATAGGGAACAAGGGAAAGAACTTTGGCAGAGACGGAAACGGACGCCGCAGACAAGTTCGACGCAAGCGCCGAAAAGCATGATAAAGGGATGCTGGGCCTGTGGCGGCGCTATCGCCGCTTGCCGCGCAACGTCGTCACCATAGGACTCATCAGTTTATTGAACGACGCTTCGAGCGAGATAATCTATCCGCTCATGCCGCTCTTCCTCACGCTCATCTTGGGCGCTTCCCCGAAAGTCATAGGCATCATAGAAGGCACTGCCGAATCGCTCTCAAGCTTTCTTAAACTCTTCGCCGGATATTTCAGCGACCGTCGCGGTAGTCGCAAAGGCTTTGTTGTCTTCGGCTACGCGGTGGCGAATTTCGTGCGCCCGCTGCTCGCGTTCGCAACCAGTTGGTATCAGGTTCTGGCTATTCGGCTGACGGATCGCGTGGGAAAAGGCGTGCGCACAGCGCCGCGAGACGCGCTTATAGCAGACGCTGTTAGGCCGGAAGAGCGCGGGATAGCATTCGGCTTTCATCGCGCTATGGATCACGCAGGCGCGATGATTGGCCCGCTCATAGGCTTTCTCTTCATCTACTTTTTCGCCGCAGACAGAAATCATCTAACTTCGCACGACTACACGAAAATTTTCTTGCTGGCGAGCGTGCCTGCGCTCGCGGCTGTGATAGTTGCGGGCGTCTTCCTGCGCGAGAAGAAGAGGGAAGAGAGAGTTGAATCGGAAGCGCTTCGGAAGCCGCGTCTTTCGTTCGGGGGGTTCGATTCAAACTTCAAAAGGTTTCTGGTCATCGTCGCGCTATTTACTCTATCGAACTCTTCGGACGCATTTTTAATCAAGCGCGCAAGCGACGCCGGCGTCTCTGTGCTTTCCATACCGCTGCTGTGGGCGGCCTTGCACGCGAGCAAGGTGTTGAGTTCGCTTATCGGCGGAGACCTTTCTGACCGTATGGGACGAAAGACTCTGATCGCTGCGGGGTGGCTTCTTTACGCTGCGGTCTACGCAGGCTTCGCTTTCGTCTCAACGGCTGGCGAGGCTTGGATTCTTTTTCTTATTTACGGCATCTACTTCGGACTGGCCGAAGGGACAGAGAAGGCATTGGTGGCAGACCTCGTTCGCCCGGAGCAGCGCGGCACTGCCTTCGGGTTGTATAATCTGGCCTTCAGCGTCACAGTTCTTCCGGCATCTCTCCTGATGGGCTTCGTGTGGGACTGGCGTGGGCCGACTTTCGC
>DATHJK010000537.1:0-6529 GCA_035316225.1 Pyrinomonadaceae bacterium | reverse complement strand
TTCGTTGAGAACCAGCAGGGCGTCAATCCGCACGACCGTTTGAAGCCTTCGCAGAGCGCGCGAATCATCACGAGCCACGTGACCTACGGGCTGCGACTTGCGAAAGAGATAGGACTGCCTAAATTTATTGCAGATTTCATCCCGCAGCATCACGGCACGCGCACGCTACATTTCTTCCTGCGAAAGGCTCAGGCTCAGGCCGAGCCGGGCGAAGAGGTCAACGAGACAGAGTTTCGTTATCTGGGGCCACGGCCTCAGTTCAAAGAGTCTGCGATAATGATGATTGCGGATTCATGCGAGGCGGCGGCGCGCACGCTCGCGCGTCCAGACCCTGAGAGTATTCGCATCATCGTCAACAAGATAGTTGACGCAATTGTGAGCGACGGACAACTGGACGAATGCAACCTCACGCTGCGCGAATTAACGACGATACGCGAAGCCATCATCACCTCTCTGACGGCCATTTACCACGCGCGCATAGACTATCCGGGCTTCACGCCGCCCATGACGACCTCGCTTCCCTCGCTGCCCCGCGCCGAGTTTGACTCCGAAGAACGCGGCATCAGCTACAGCCGTACATCAGAAGTTCCAATCAGTAAAGGTGGCGAAGTAGAAGACGAAGCGATAACGAGAGAGCAGTTTTAAGTTTTTAGTTTTCAGTTTTAAGTAAAAGCTTTTCGCTACTTGCTGAAAACTAAAAACTTAAAACTGCTCTCAGCTTCTCGTATGTGGTCGAGAGGTCTTCGGGGAGGACGCGGGTTTCGCCCACGGTTGTCATGAAGTTTGTGTCGCCGACCCATCTGGGCAGCAGGTGAAGATGTATGTGCTGGTCAACGCCAGCACCAGCGGCTCGTCCCATGTTCATGCCCAGATTGAATCCGTGCGGGCTGTAGGCTTCGCGCAGAGCCGACTGGCAGCGCTTCGCCAGATCCATCATCTCGTCTGTGACTTCTTTGGGCGCTGAATCGAATTCGGAAAGGTGCGCGAAGGGGACGACCATCAGATGTCCGCTCACGTAAGGATATAGATTCAGTATGATGAAGTTGTGCGCGGCTCTGTGCAGGATAAACTTGGTTTCATCGCTGCCCTCATCTTCGAGCAGCGAGCAGAAGACGCACGCGGGCTTCTCCTGACTTCTGTTATCGGCGTTCGATGCGATGTATGCGTAGCGCCAGGGACTCCAGAGTCTGTCCACGACCGCTCACTTTCCGATTAGGACTACATGATTGGAGGCGTTGGATTGTTATCGCCCGCTTCACTATTGCCATTGCCGCCCGCGTCGCTTCCGGCTGAAGAGTCAGGTTCGGCAGCACCGGAGTCTGACGAAGGCTGAGCAGGAGCGCCCTCTTCGTTAATAAGCTCTTTAAGTTCCTTGCCGGGCTTGAAGTAAGGGACACGCTTGGCGGGGATGTTTACGGGGTCGCCCGTCTTGGGATTGCGGCCACGCCGCGCGCCTCGCTCTCTCACGCGAAAGCTGCCGAAGCCGCGCAGCTCTATCTTCTCGCCCCGGTTGAGCGTCTCTATGATGCTCTCGAAAACTATCTCGACCAGACGCTCGGCGTCCTTCTTTGTCAACTCAGCCGCACGAGCCACATCTTCAACCAGCTCTGCCTTCGTCATGCAATCACCTCGCTACTACTGTCGCACTTTCTGAATTCGGCGCGCCAACTCCTACCCAGGTTAATAAATCTTTCTGTGAGAGGGGCTGCATATCCTGTGATATTTCGCGTACAGTAGCAGAAAACCTTGCTCCGCCGCAAGACAAAACCCTCTTGCGGCCAACATTTTACGACCGATATTAGTTTGGAAAGAAAGGATGGGAAGGTAGAGGTTAGAGATTAGAGGTTAGAGGTCGGAGGTTAGAGGCTAGAGGTCAGTCAAATGCTTTCCACTGACCTCTGATCTCTGACCTCCGACCTCTACCTTATGTTTCTTCGTCTTCGTTCGAGCCGCTTTTTGCTCCGTAGAAATCCGCAAGCTCGGCCAGAGACGCCATGCCGCTCTTGGCTTCTGTCGAATAGCTCTTCACGTCAACAACAGGCTCGTCACGTCCGACGGCGCGCGCCGAGAGACCTATCTTCTTGGTCTCAGGATCGATCCTGAGAATTTTGAAGTCCATCTCCTGCCCCATCTGCACAACGTCTTCAGGCTTTTCAACTCGCTCGTCCGACAGTTCCGAGATATGGCAGAGACCTTCCAGGTTGTCGGCCAATTCTACGAACGCGCCGAAATTTGCGAAGCGAGCGATTTTGCCGCGAACTACATCGCCCGGCTTGTGCTCAGAGACGAATTTCTCCCATGCGTTAGGCTCAAGGTCTTTGATGGAGAGCGAGAGACGGCGGTTTTCCGTATCAATGCTGGTGATGACAGCCTCTATCTCCTGCCCCTTCTTCAAGATTTCGCTAGGGTGCTTGATGCGCTTTGACCACGAAATGTCCGAGACGTGAACGAGTCCGTCAACACCATCTTCGATCTCGATGAATGCGCCGAAGTCTGTGAGGTTGCGTACACGACCGCGCACGCGAGAGCCGACCTGATAGCGCTCGCGCAGGGTTTCCCACGGATTAGACTGCACCTGCTTCATTCCTAAACTGATGCGCCGCGCCTTAGAGTCAATGCTCAAGACTTCTACATCTACTTCGTCGCCCTCGTTCACAACTTTGCTGGGATGCTTGATGCGCTTGGACCAACTCATCTCTGAAACATGCACGAGTCCTTCTACGCCCGGCTCAAGTTCTATGAACGCGCCGTAATCGGCAACGCTCGCAACTGTTCCTTTGAGTCTGCGTCCAACCGGGAAGCGCTCTTCTACGCTGGCCCAGGGGTCTGGCAACAACTGTTTGTAGCCCAGAGAAACACGCTCGCGGTCGCGGTCGAACTTGAGAACCTTGACCTGCACATTGTCGCCGACTTTGAAAATTTCGCCGGGGTTTTGCAGCCGTCCCCAACTCATGTCCGTTACATGAAGCAGACCATCAATGCCGCCGAGGTCAACGAATGCGCCGTAGTCAGTCAGGTTCTTTATCTGACCTTCAACGATGATGTCCTCTTCAATCTGGTCTAACGTCGCGCCCTTCTTGTCTGCGTTCTGATCTTCAAGTACGGCTTTTCGGGAAAGCACCACGTTCGAGCGCTTGCGGTTGAGCTTGATGACTTTCGCTTCGATCTCCTGATTGCGCAAAGAATCAAGGTTACGCACGGGGCGTATATCAACCTGCGAGCCTGGAAGGAAGGCTGGAATGCCGTCAATGTCCACGCGAAGGCCGCCCTTTATGCGTTCGGTCACGCGCCCCTTGATGGACGTGTTTTCGTTATAAGCCTTCTCAAGATCATCCCATGCCTTCATGCGAACGGCGTCTGCGCGAGAGAGCACGGGGAAGCCTTCGCTGGTCTCCATGTTCTTGACCAGAACGTCAACTTCGTCGCCGCGCTTGACAGTCAACTGATTGCCTTCCATGAACTCTGCCTGCGGCACTATGCCTTCGGACTTATAGCCGAAGTCAATAACTACGCCGCGCTCTGTGATGCCTACGACGGTGCCGCGAACGACCTCGCCCTCTTGAAGCGTTGACGCCTGCTCTTGCTCGAACTGATCTAACAGTTGGCCGAAATCGACATCGCCCGGCGCGCGCGTCTCTTCATCTTCATCTGAAGCGTTTGGAGCAGCGCTCGTCTGGCTCTCGGCTGCCGGAGCGGTCGCAGTTGAAGCAGCATTGCCCTGCTGCTCACCTGAGAGCGGCTGCGGCGCTGGCTGTTCGTCGTTTGAAGTTTGGTTTGATGGTTGGCTCTGAGCCTCGCCGACATTCGGCTTGGGTTCTTCGGTGGACATGCGGTTAATTATGGGACTCCTCATTCAAAATTACAGCGCATCGCAACAGCGCTGACAACCCGGCACCCTACGCACAATTCGTTAAGGGTGCAGGCGTAGGTCTTGTGGGCAACTCTTGCCTTTAAAGCAATATGGCTATTGGTCGAATGATTGAAACCAAAGGTGAGGATGCGAGCAGTTGAAAGTGGGTAGAAAAAAGTTAATCAATTGTTAAAGTTTCCGCCATGCCCGTAGTCCCCGCTTGATCCGACCAACGCCAGCCCATTTTTGACCGGGTCAGTTCGGCAATGTACACGGCAAAATGATTGCATGTCAAGGCGATAAGGAAGTGACGCGCAGAACGTGAAACGCAAAAACTTAAGATCGGATGACCAGAGAGACGCGGCGAAAAGAAAAACCGTTACCGCTCTTTTCGCCGCGTCTCCTTAGATTCAGCCCGCTCTTAACGTCTCTTTACCTTTCCCCATTCAGCGAAGTGTTGCCGCCGCGCTCTGCCAGATAGATGCCCGCAGAGTGCGAGCCAACGAACAGACGATCAGGCGTGCGCGTGTCGAAGGCAAGCGCCCAGATGCGCTGGCTGGGCAGTTGCCTGGGTTGCGACGGATCAATCCTTCCCCATGTCATTCCTGCATCCGTCGAGCGGAATACGCCGCCCGTGTTATCGCCGTTCTGATAAGCGTTGCCGACGAATATCTCGTCGCCGTTGCGCGGGTTGATAATTATGCTGGCGTAGTCGCCATAAGGCAGATTGCCGCCGCGACGGAACCATCGCTCGCCGCCGTCATGGGAGATGTATAGCGACTGTTTCGTCCCCACGTAGATGTAGGCCGAGCGTGTGGGGTCTTGCGCAATGGCGCTGACAGGAGCGCTCGTAGGCACGCCCGTCGTCGCATTTGCATTGACCTGCTGCCACGTATCTCCGCCATCACGCGAGACCAGAAGGCCGGAGTTAGCAGTGCCCACCCAGATGGTCTTCGGATTCTGGTGGATTGTCGAGATAGCAGTCGTTCGCGGGTCAAGGCCGGAGCCATAAGTGAGCTTCTGCCACCCTTGAGTCGGGTCGAAGCTTCTGTATAGCCCAAGATTTGTGGCCGCCAGAATTCCGGGACGCCCTTGCTCGTCCCATGTAAGCGATAACGAGTTTACTGCGTCGGAGAGAAAGACAGGAGGCGTGGGCAGTTCACCGAAAGCGGTCGAAGTCTGCACGCCGCCGGCAAGCCCAAGCGCGGTCAGCGTTGCGTTGTCGAATCTGCCTGAAACAGGAATGCCTTTGTCCGCCTGGAATCTTCTGAGCGCGGCGACCGTTTGAGTGCCTGCACGTCCGTCCGGCGTGCCTACGTTGTAGCCAGCAGTGTTCAGAGCCGCCTGCGCTCGCTTAATCATCTCGACCGTCTGTCCTGCCGTTGCTTCGGCAGCAGCGCCCGGCACGCTCGATCTGGCTCCTGCGGCGCGACCACGACGACCTCTTGGCCCGGCTGCCGGCGCAGGCTGCGGCGCTCCCAATGGCGTCCAGGATGCGCCGCGATCCATAGAGCGATAGACGCCCAGGTTAGTTCCAAGATAGATGGTGTTTGCGTCGCGCTCGTCCTGAAGTATTGAATAAGATATGAGTTGCGGCGGCATGCTGCGCATGGAGGGCTGCCACGTTTGCCCTCCGTCGTTGCTCACGAAGAAGAAGCCGCCGCCCGTCGCCGTGTTAATTGACGAAGCGTAGATGCGATTAGGTATCTCTCTATCGGGCAGTATGTCGTTAACGAAGCGGCCACTGTAGCCGCCGTTGCTCGGCACGAAAGTCCTGCCGTCATCGTGCGAGACCATCACGCCATAGTTGTTAGTGCCTATGAAAATATCGTGCGGGCGGCTCGGATGAACTGCGATTGAGTTAATCTCCAGCATGCGCGTGGTCGTCAGCATCCATGAGCTGTCCGCGCCGCCGCGCGTTGAGCGCCAGAAGCCTTCAGTAGTGCCTGCGAAGACCACATCTGGAAGCGATGGATGCATCGTGATGGCGCGAGTGCGGCGCGACTGCGAAGGTATGCCCTGAATCTTGCGCCACTGCGAGCCGCCGCTGCGCGTGTCATATATGCCGCTGCATGCAGAAGCGATGAGGTGATCCGGGTTTCTCTCGTCAATGTCAATTGCGAACACGTCCGAGTCATCAATGATTCCGTTCTTCAACCCCACCCATGTCTGCCCGCCGTCGGTTGATTTGAAAGGAAGATGCCACGAGCCTGCGTAGACCACATCGGCGTTGCGCGGATCAATCGCGATTGATTCTATGTTGGTGTTGGTCATGCCGACTATAGGCAGGTGCTGCCACGTCTCGCCAGCATCGTTCGAGCGATAAACGCCGTCGTTCGTTCCGACATACAACACGTCCATGTTAGAGGGCGACTGCGCCATAGAATGAAGCGCCTCTTCCCTCAACTCTCTTGATTCGTGCCAGGTTCTTCCGGCGTCAGTAGATTTATAAAACCCGCCCGGCTCTTTATGTCTGTGCGCCGCAACGTAGATGACATTCGAGTTGCGCGGGTCAACTATGATGTGGTCAACGAAAAGTTTCGGTCGGTTGAAATTGACCAGCAGACGCCAGCTTTGACCGCCGTCCTGCGAACTGTAAATCTGCCCGTCGAGCGTGCCGAAGTAGAGTCGCTGCGCATCGTTCGGGTCGAAGACGAGCGCGCGCACGTCGCCGCCCGT
>DATHJK010000536.1:0-2001 GCA_035316225.1 Pyrinomonadaceae bacterium | reverse complement strand
AACCGGCCACGAACATCGCGCGTATTGCTCGTGAAGAGCGAGGGATTCCGACCATAAGCGAATTCTTCGGCGCAGAGCTTGGAAAGAAGCTGAGCGACGAGGGGCAGCGCGCAGATGTGATTCACGCCAACAACGTGCTCGCGCATGTCGCCGATCTCAACGGGTTCGTGCGCGGTCTTCATCTTTTGCTGAAAGACGAAGGCGTCGCCGTCATCGAAGTGCCTTACGTCAAAGATATGATCGTCCGCACGGAGTTCGATACCATCTACCATGAACACCTGTGCTACTTCTCTCTGACCGCGCTCGATAGACTCTTTCGCCGCCACAACCTTGTGATTCAGGATGTCAAGCACCTGGCGATTCACGGCGGGACGCTGCGCATCGTTGCGGGAAAGGACGATGGACGATTGACCATAGACGATGGAAAAAGCTCTCATCGTCCATCGTCTATGGTCTATGGTCTGCTTGAAGAAGAGGCTGCGTGGGCTGCGGAGCGAGAGTTTTACAGAGGCTTCGGCGAGAAAGTCGAACAACTGCGCGGGCGTCTTCTGGCGCTGCTTGGAGAGTTGAAAGCGAAGGGCAAGCGAATAGCCGTTTATGGCGCGTCTGCCAAAGGCAGTACGCTCTTGAACTATTTCGGGATTGGACGCGAGACGCTGGACTTCGTAGTAGACCGCAGCACGGTCAAGCAGGGCTACTACACGCCGGGCACGCACCTGCGCATCTGGCAGCCTGAAAAACTGCTTGAAGAGATGCCGGATTATGTGTTGCTGCTAACGTGGAACTTCGCAGACGAGATTCTTGAGCAGCAGGCTGAATACAGGCGGCGCGGCGGGCGTTTCATTATTCCTATTCCTGAGGTGAAAGTAGTAGACGACTGACGATGAACGATGGACGATGGACAGCAAGAACACGCTTACCATCGTCCGTCGTCTATCGTCAGTCTTCTATCGTCCACCAATGATATTTACGGAGACAAAGCTGAAAGGCGCGTTCGTCATAGAGCTTGAGAGGTTCGAGGACGAGCGCGGGTTTTTCGCTCTCAGTTGGTCTGAGAAAGAGTTCAGCGAGCGCGGGCTTGAATCCCGGCTGGTCGAGTGCAACATCTCGTTCAATCGAAAGCGGGGAACGCTTCGCGGGATGCACTACCAGCAATCGCCTCATGGTCAGGTAAAAGTTGTGCGTTGCACTATGGGCGCTATCTACGATGTCATCGTTGACCTGAGACCCGACAGCCCGACCTTCAAACAGTGGGTGGGTGTACGGTTGACTGCAAGCAACCGGTTGATGCTCTACATCCCGGAAGGATTGGCGCACGGCTTTCAGACTCTCGAAGACGATTCGGAAGTTTTATACCAGATGTCTTCCCCTTATGTTGCGGGAAGCGGCAGAGGCGTGCGCTGGAACGACACGGCCTTCCGCATAGAGTGGCCTGAAGAGACGAAGCGCATCATCATCGCCAGAGATAGCGAATACGCGGACTTCCATTAATGAAGAGAGTTTTATTAACAGGAGCAAGCGGGTTCATAGGCCGCCACTGTCTGACGGCGCTCAGCGAGCGCGGTTACGAAGTGCATGCGGTTTGGTCGAAAGAGCGCGCCGGGGTTGACACTATGCCCGGCAGCCACCGGCATAAGGCAGACCTGTTGGACAGTGCGCAGGTCACAAGCTTGCTTGAGCAGGTGCGGCCTACACACCTGCTGCATTGCGGCTGGTATGCCGTGCCGGGAAAATACTGGACTGCGACGGAAAATTTTCGCTGGGTCGAATCGAGCCTGCACCTGCTGCAAACGTTTGCCGCTATGGGTGGGCAGCGCGCCGTAGGCGTAGGCACGTGCGCCGAGTACGACTGGCGCTACGGTTACTGTTCCGAACGACTCACGCCGCTTAACCCTGCGACCACTTACGGCGCTTGCAAGCATGCGCTCCAACTCATGCTGGATGCTTTGAGTAAACAGACAGGTTTGAGCGCGGCGTGGGGGCGGCTCTTCTTTCTTTACG
>DATHJK010000535.1:0-18430 GCA_035316225.1 Pyrinomonadaceae bacterium | reverse complement strand
AATCCTGCGAGATGCTGGTTCATCTCGTCTGCGGATAGGGGCTTCCCTTCTCTCACTACAGCCGAGTAGCAGGCGTTGGCGAAAACGAGACGCGGCACGCGACGCGCTTTGAATATTTCCATAGGAGTGAGGAAGCAATCTTTACCAAAAACCCAGCCGCCCAGGTTCGGGTCTTTCTCGTCGAAGTATCCGTGACCTGCGAAATGAATAACGTCAAACTCCTCGTTCAATATCAGGCCGAGCAGTTCAACAGGGTCGCATTCGTCCGCGCCTATGTGATCCACAATCTCTATATCGAGGCCGCTCTCTCGCTTGAAGCGCTGGAACACTTTGACCACTTCGCGCCCCTCAAGACGCGCGCCCGCGAGTTGATACTCAGGCTCCGGCGCAGGGTCTGCTATCACCAGCACGCGCAGGCGACGATTCAGCGGCGGCGCTATGCCTGGCGATGAAGAAAGGCGAGTTCTGAATTGACGCGCAAGCTGAAGACTCGGCCCGAAGAAGACGTTGCCGTTTATTCCTCCAAAACATGCCATCTCCCACGGGAACGATGCCGTGCTGCGGTCTAAAACGAGAGTGAGCGGAGTGTCGTTGTCAATGATGCGCCCGAAGTCTTCAGGTATCAGGTAACTGTAGAGCAGCTTGCCGAACATCTCCTGCTCTTTAATTGTGCGCGCGCCCATCAAGTGATCCGCGATGCCTTCAACGAAGAAAGTCTGGACTATACTCTCGCGCACAGGAATGACTGCTGTGTCGGTCATGGCCGAAAGCCTGAACACATCTTTGACAGTGCCACCTTCTACCGTCTGGTCGCGCTCGACGGTGATTCTCACTCCGGGTCGCTGAACGTCTTCGGGCATGAGGTCGTCCGGGCGCTCAGGCCCGCCGCTGCGCGGCATGGCGCTCTTCGGCTTCTCGCTTCTGACCGTTATCTCCAACTGCGCGGCTGACTCGTCGTCTTTAATCTTCTTCAGAGCATTCACAATATCGCTGTGCCTGCTCTTATCTTTCTCTACCAGCAGCAGCGTCTTCAGCTTTGTCTTAGGGGGCAAGCGACTAAGCGCATCGCAGACGCCGAACAGCAGACTTCTCAGCGCGCGTTCTATACTCATGTTGTTGCGGCTCGACCCCATCAGCACGGTCGCATAACTTTCAACGTCCAGAGCTGAGAGCGCGTAGGTGACATTCAGCATCAGGTAACGAAGATCGTCGCGCCCGAACGTGCCTTCCTCTCCCATACCTGCCAGTAGAACTGCGCGTGCAGCTATCTCTCTCTTGCTGACGGGTATGAAGAAGAGTTGGCCCAGGTCTGCTCCTATCATGCCGTGTTCGTTAGCTCGACTTATCCAGTAGTGCAGAGCCTTATCCAGCGAAGCTTCTGCGCGCTTGGGCGCTACACCTTTGTAGTGGCCGCAGACGATGATTGGCGCGCCTACTCTGGATATATCGCCCAGCACGACTCTTATCTGGAGTTTGCGCCGCGCCTTCTTTCTCTCGCGCTTCTTACGCCTATTTTCGAGAACCGCAGCATGTTCAGTCTTTTGATCCTGTCCCAGCGTCGCCTGCATGATTAGCTCTTCGGCGACTCGCTCCTCTTCCGGGGTCGCGCTTTTCTCTCTCACCTCTCGCGCAATCCTTTCAACCTCATTGCCGAGTTGCTGGTCTGCCACTGTGTGACGCGCGCGCACTGCGCCCGGCTTGATTGAGCGTAGCGCAGGCGGGTTGGTCGCCAGCGTGTTGGTGCGTCCCGTCGAGAGGATTTCGTCAACGGCTGTCAACACAAGCTCGTTTCTAGGAAGATCGCCGTGCGCTTCGTCAACGTAGTAAGTCCTGACGCCCGGCAAAATTCCCAGAGCGAAGGGAACGCGCCCGTCTCCGTTGAAATCCGAGGTGTAGTCGAATTCGCCCGGCGAGACCATCCTAAGCCCCGTCAGCGTCTCGCGGTTGCATCCGGCGATGTAAATCATACGCTCAGGGGTGACGGTCTCTTCATCTAACTGCGCGTGAAATTCTATAGCGCGCTTGAGATGATCGGCGGAGACAGATGGCTCTTTCCAGTTCTCGGCGCGATAGATTACCTGCGCTGTTTCTGAAATCTTTTCAGGCGCGGGGAGCATCTGGTACGTGCCTACGAAAGTGTTCAGGACTGCGAGCAGCCAGTTCATGTCATGCTTGACATCCGCCTTCTCCAGCCAGCGCACAAGCTTTTCCGTCCCCTTCATAGCCTGCGGTATTGCGAATGATCCGTAGTTGGGCGTGCCCAGCATCACCAGCTTTCCGCCGCGCGTGCCCTCCGCATCGTTTATCTTCTCCCAGACATCTTTGTGCCTGCGTATAAAATTACGGCAGACAAGTCCGCCCATCGAATGAGCAACAAGATGAACGGGCTGGCCGTTCGAGTTCGCTTTGATGAAGTCCGCCAGAGCGTCCGCAGCAACGTCAATGTCCTTTCGCCAGTCGAACGGAAACGGAAGCACACGCCATCGCGCGCCAAGATAGACGACTGCTCGCGCGTAAGTTCTTTTGTCAATAACGCTCGGAGCGATTTTGAATCCTGAATCGGCGTCGCGCTTACCGTCCGCAGTCAGCTTCAATCGCCCGACCTGTCCCCATGCCATCCTCAGTATGTTCACCCAGATGAGGTCGCGGTCGCCGTCTCTTTCGACCGATTCGAGATTCGTCCCCATTATGCCGGGGAGCAGGATTAAGTTTCCTAAAGTGCCTGCGCGCGTACGCATAGACTGCGCGTGGTCTGCAAGATTTCGTAGATACTCGAACTCTTCATCACCGAAATACTGGCGCATGGCCTCTTCGCTCGTGTCGCCGCGAGCCGAGCCGCGTGTAGGACTTTGCAATTTCTTCTCGAAATCGTCCCAGTCCATACGAGCAATCTTTTCCTGCTGAGCGTTTGCCATTGATGTGCCTCCGTTTTTTATAGAGCGTTCATCGCCCTAATGCTTCTTTACTTCTGGATTGAAGTTTTGGCAGAGCCTCGCGGATTCTCTTTCGGAAAAATGCGAGGATGTTAAGGTCAGCGCTGTTCGGTCATGCATTTCTGCCGAAAAAATTACGAGCACTCGTATGAATTATTGATTGTGGACGTGAAAGCGTTTTCGTGAGCTTGAGGCTCGCAAGTTGCAGCGTCCTATGCGTGTCCAGTGAAGCACGTCCCGGTTTTCAATTCGAGTAACGCGCGCACTTTATCACGAAGAAGAAAGTTTGTGCCAACTAATTTTCCGCGAGCCTACCATGCGCTACGCGCTCATCTTCTATCTTACAGCGCTGGGGTGAATGCGTTGAGTGAAGATGGCCGTACGCCTCCGGGTATGGCCGCCGAAAACAGGTATAAAGATATTGCTGACATTCTTCGTGGGCAGGACTCGCCTGAGTCGTCCTGAGAAACCTTGCAACAAAACGTTCTTTCCCTCACAATTGCCCGGACAATCAATTGCGGACGGGCGGATTTGGGATTGCGGATTTGAAGAACTGATTGAATTTGAATTGACAACTTGTTTCTCAAGCCCGCTTTTCAACCTGCTTTTCAATCCGCAATCCCAAATCCGCCCGTCCCTAATATACTGACCTGATGTTATTAAGGATTTTTCTGAATGTCTGATACAACGAACTACGCAAACAATTCACAACTTTACATGGTCTCAGCCGACTCGTTCGAGTTCGAGACTCTTGAGCAAGAGAACGGTCGTGCGACTGTAATTAAATTTCGTCTTGATAATTCTCGCTACTTTGCCGGAGACGTGCTGCTGGTTCTCTCCGATTCCGATGTTCACTTTCACGGCCTGATTGGAAGAATCGAGGACGGCTGGGCTACGGCCACAGACCACCGCGATTCGCTGCTCCCGGCGACGGTACAATAGATTTACAGCGCCGTCAGACTCGCACGCGCCGGCTTTGCCCGGAAGTGATTTGTCAAAACTCGTATCGCCTGTTCTTCTTCGGAGGTGCTTATGAGACGCTGCGCATGGCTTCTGATAATCCTGCTGCTCGCTCCTTTCAATATGGTGTACGCGCAGAATCAGCGCGCGGCCAGAGAGCATCTGAAGCGCGGCATGGTTCGTTTCAGCCGTGGCGACCTGGACGGCGCTGTGGAGGAATACACTCAGGCTATAGAGCTTGACCCAACTCTTACCGAAGCGCACATCTCACGCGGCAAGGCTCGTCGCGCCAGAGGAGATTTGGACGGAGCAATCCGGGATTTCGAGCGCGCCATTGAGATTGACCCGCGCTCCGCCTACAACAACCGGGACATAACGCAAGCCTACACGAATCGCGGCTTCATACGCGCCAACCAGCTTGATATTGAAGGCGCTCTCTCGGATTTGGACAGGGCAATTAAATTCAGCCCTACGGACGCGGACGCTTACGCCAAGCGCGGGCGCGCGCTTCTCATCAACAGCAACTTTGAATCTGCCGTAGCCGATTTCGATCACAGCATCACATTAGACCCGCGCAATCCTCTGAACTACGTTGATCGCGGCATAGCCCGTTTTCATCAAGGGCGCGAGACGGAAGCGATACGTGATTTCAACAAAAGCCTTCAACTCAACGGCGACCTGCGTCTCTTCCTTCAACTGCACATCATGGAGCTTGAGATGCTCATAAAAGAGGCGCAGCAAAAACGTCAGGCAACACAGCCCAGAATCGCGCGAGCTTCACCCTCTGCACAGCACCAAACGAGCGGAACTTAACATCAGATTTCAACTCTCCTTTGCGTTCTCTTTGCGTCTTTGCGTCTTTGCGAGAAATATTCCTCACGCAAAGACTCTGGAGGCGCTAAGATAAAAACTCAATCATGCAAGGCGGGCGTTGATTTAACTCATCTAATATTTCACGTGTGAAAAACCAGCAAAGCATTCTCCCTGAAGAGGTCGAAGCCTACCGCGACCGCATGTGGCGGCGCGAGCCTGAGTCGCGCGTCGAAACGGCAGGGGACGCAGAGCGCCTTATAGAGAGCGTAGGATTCTGCTCCGCAATGACGGATGCGCGGCGTCATGGCCCATCGCTCTACATGGCCGTCTGCGGTCGCCGCGACGCATTCATGCCGCGCAACGTGCAGAAAGATTACGAGAGCAGCCTGACGTGGACGATTAAAGATGAAGTGATGAGGCGTGGCCGCGTCTACTACGCGAAGCTTATGAAAGGGCGCTCGATCTTCGTCTCGCCCAGACTCGTTCCGCACTTCAACGCGCTGTGGGGCGTGGGGCGCAGACAGGAAAGCGCGCGACTGTCTAAGGACGCTCGCGCCGTCCTTAAAATTCTTCGACGCGAGTGGGAGATGGCGACCAGCGATCTGCGCAAGGCCGCGAAGATGGAAGACCGCGCACGGCTCACTCGCGCGCTGGATGAATTGCAGCGCGCGATGAAGGTAGTACCGTCCGACGTTCTATACGAACCCTGGTTCACGTACATCTGGACGCTGGCAGAGGGGCGCTTTCAGCAAGAGCTTTCACAGAAGGTCAAACGTGAAGTAGCTCTCAGAGAAGTGGCGCGGGCATTTCTCACGGGCGCTGGCATGACTTTGCGCGGCGAGCTTGCGAAGGTCACAGGGCTTTCAAGACCCGAAGCCGGACGTGGCAACCGCGCTCTTGTCACAGAAGGTTTCGCCGAGCGTGTGGGCGAAGGAGTGTACAGAATAGTGGGGATGAGAGCGGAAGAATCAGGTATGAATGATTAACTCTTGGAAAGTCTGCTTCCTCATCAATCGACGAGTTTTCTTTCCCCTTCGATTCGTTTCAATTCGTCTTCAGTCTCTTCATGTGCGGTCTGCTCCAGTCGCACCGCTTCGAGCGCGAGCGGCAAGTGCCCTCTGCTTTCGTTCAAACGTCTGAGCGCAAAATCGGTCTCGCGCTGGCTGGCGTCGCGGCTCGCAGCGGCTTCGATCATCTGTAGTCGCGCCTGTGATTCATTGCGCCGCTCCTCTGCTTCGCGCCGTATCTGCTCCAATCGCTCGCGGTCGTGTTTGAGTTCGTCGCGTAAGCTATTGACCTCTGCGCTCTGAATGTAATTGGCGCGGTTGAGCCTGCGATCTACCAGCAGTAAATCTTTCTTCGTTCTGGTGAGCACACGCGATGCCGTGATGCGCGAGGCAAGAGTTTCGCGGTATGCGTCGGCTAATAGAAGGTTCTGCTGCTCCATCTGTTTGAGTGCTGCGCGCTCGGCTCGGCTCAACTCAGGCATGAACCATGAAAGGTCGCTCGCCGTCACCCCTTGCGCGGCAACGCGGTCGCGCACGACCCTTTCCCAGTGTTTCCGGTAGAGGAAAAGCAGAAGGGCTACGATCAAGCCCACGACCGAACCCAGCGCAAGCGAGGTCATCGCGAAGAGCATGTAGACGCCTGCCCCTTCAGCCGCCAGAAAATATCGCAGCAGAAAATAGAGAGGGAGCGGCAGAGAGACCAGAAGAAATGCCAGCCAGGGCGCATAGCGAAGCAGCGCTGACCAGAAGCGATCTCTCGTGGTGATTCTGTTGTTAGTAATTGCTTCCTTACCAGACATTCAAGTTTCAGTCTATCTCAAAAAAGCGATTCGCCCCTCGGCGGCGCGCGTGTGGCATACATAAAATTTTCGCGCTATTCGTAGCTAAAATATACACCTTCTCAAAACCAACTCCCAACGATTGCGCATGCGCGGTCTAGTTTTACCGCGCTCCCGCGCTATAATAAACTCTAGCGACTGATGAATAGATTCTGAACCGGAGGCGCGATGAACCAAGCACGCTCTCTGATCGCCGTCGCGGCGATCCTTTCACTTCTAGCACTGAGCATAACCATATTGGGCCAACAGTCCGATTCGTCACAAACGCCCGTCGAGCGTTCGAGCGTTAACCGCCCGCGCCCGCGCGGCGTTCGCCCCGTGACGATTCCGATTACAGTTAGAGGGCGCGGCTCGGCGCAGGAGCAGGAGGTTCAACCCATTGGCAACCTGACCGTGCGTGAAGATGGCGAAGAGCAGCAGATACTGTCCGTGCGAAGCATGAGCACCGCGCCCATCTCGGTTGCCGTCTTAATTCAGGATGATGTCGTCCCTTCGATTAGCAATGAAATCAAGGTCACTGCTGACTTCATACGAGGATTGCCGCGCGGCTCGCGCGTGATGGTCGCTTACATTCGCGCCGGGTCGCTACTCGTGAGCCAGAGATTCACAACAGACCTTGAGCAAGCAGCAAGCTCGCTGCGCATCCCCATAGGTTCGGCAAGCGCCGCCCCGTTTAGCCCCTACCAGGAGATTCGTGACGCCCTCAAGCGCTTTGAATCGCTGCCGAGCGGGCGGCGAGCCATGCTTGTCGTCAGCGACGGGTTGGACGTGTCGCGCGGCGTTGACAGCAGCACACCATCGCTCAGCATAGAGCTTGAACGAGCCATAAGAGAGGCGCAGCGTCGCAGCGTAGCCATCTACTCTTTCTTCGCTCCGACGGTTGGTTACACGGAGCGCGGTAACCAGACCTTAATTTCCAACGGGCAAAGCTCGCTGCAAAGGCTTTCGGATGAGACGGGCGGGCGAGCCTACTTTCAGGGCACACATGCTCCCGTCAGCTTCGACCCTTTCCTGCGTGAGCTAGGTCGGTCACTTACACAGCAACTTGCCCTGACATATCTCTCCACACATCCGCAGAAAGGCTTTCACAGAATAGATGTGAAATCGGATTTACCCGGCGTCGAGGTTGACCATCCTGCCGGGTACACGCGATAGGATTTAAGAGTAAGATGTGTGCGGAGCCATTCGTTAGGTTGCGAGTACAGTAAAGTCTCTTCACCATCACAGGCACAGAGCGCACGTAGACAGCACAAAGGATTTCAAATTTGAAATTAGAATTTGAAATCTCAAATCTCAAATGCTTTATTCTTTCGGTGCTTCCTATACGGCTTTCTGCGGTGAACTATCTTGTCCAGTAAACTCAACGCAGTTCTCCTTCAATCTCTTACCCGCTCACTTCATTTTGCGATGGTTGAGCTTGTCGAAGCAGGCTTAGCCACACTCATATCTACGTCCGTCGGCACGCTCTCCATTGTGTTCTTTATCAAACGGTCAACCACTGCCTTCAGATCATTCGTCTCGCGGTAAACCTGAAGCTGTTCGTCGGCGGAAGTCCCGCGCTCCAGAATCGTGTGAACGTGCTCGATCTCTTTACGCGACTCTAGCTCGTCCACCACATCGTCAACGAACTCCAGCAATTCGCGTATCAAATCTCTTACGGGCACTTCCTTCTGCTTGCCCAGATCAAGCATCATGCCGTCAAGCCCGTAACGAATCGCGCGCCACTTGTTCTCCTGAATCAACATGCGACGGTAGAGCCGGAAGCCCAGATTTTTATCAATCAACTTGTTCAGCTTTGCCACGATTGCCTGGAAGAGCGCAGCGATTGCAATGGTGTCGTCAACGCGCGTTGGAATGTCGCAGACGCGAAACTCCAGCGTAGGAAAGAACGGGTGCGGTCTCACGTCCCACCAGATTTTCTTGCCGTTGTCCATGCAGTTGGTCCTGACCAGCAGGTCAACGTAGCGCTGGAAGCCCTGATAAGAATCGAAGTGGTCTGGAATGTCCGTGCGCGGAAACTGCTTGAAGATTTCCGAGCGATAGGATTTCAATCCCGTGTTGAACCCCATCCAGAACGGCGACGAGGTTGAGAGCGCCAGCACGTGCGGCAGGAAGTATCGCGCGGCGTTCATGATGTGAATCGAACGCTCGCGGTCTGCTATGCCTACGTGAACGTGCAGGCCGAAGATTAGAAGCGAGCGGGCAACAGTCTGCAATTCCTGAACGAGCAGCTCGTAGCGCTCGTCATCGAAAATCTTCTGATCCTGCCAGCGAGAGATAGGATGAGTAGAGGCAGCGACTATGTTAAGCCCTGTGCGCCCTGCGAGCGTAGAGATTATTCCGCGCAAGCGAGAGATGTCTGCGCGAGCCTCTTGAATGTTCTTGCAGATGCCCGTGCCGACTTCTATCTGCGACTGAATCATCTCAGGCTTGATCTGCTCGCCCAGAATCATCTGCCCCTCTGCAAGAAATTCCGTGACGTGTGAGCGCAACTCTCGCGTCTTCGGATCAACTATCTGAAATTCCTCTTCTATTCCAAGCGTAAATTGGTCGAACATCGCTCGCCTCCATTCTTTGGGCCAAGCCAAAATCAGAGAACCGGTTTTTATCGAACACCATCATCAGGATTGATGGAAACTTCTAAAAAGCTTGTCGAGAAGTCCTGTCAGGGACAGAAAACATCCACCAGTTTCATATTGCTTCTTTAGCGTTCTACTTTTACTCATCATCCCACAATACCGCTTTTATCTCGCGCCAGCCGGGCGTCTTTCGTCGAAGCTTCTCGCTGAGCAGGTGTCGAAATGCGTGGCGCGCTGAAGCCGGGCTGTAAAGATCAAAATGCGCGCTCCATTGCGGCGTCTTATCCGTCGCGTAGAGAAAATGCAGAGAGCCGCGCCTTCGATTGCGCTCTATGAAACCAGCCGAGTGGCTGCGATGTCGCGCAAATCTACGTGTGAAATCTTTTCGCCCCAGCAAAACTTCGAGCAGCCGCGACGAAGCGACGAAACTGAAGCCAACTCCGCCTTCGCCATAAACGTTAAGGACGGATTCTATATCGTCCCACAAGCCCAACTCTTTCAAGCGGCGAGCGAAGATGAGCAGCGCTCTCTGTTTGTCAACATCTATTTGATCGAATACTTCTTCGTCACTACGTTCGCGTCCATACAGCTCGCGCAGTTTTCCGCGAAGCGCCGCGCGCTCGATTGCGGAAAGCTCCGCCCAGCGCAAACGTTCTGCGTTTCTGTCGCCAGGCATTTCAGGGGGATGGAAACTCGCGCTGCATTAACGCGCGATCCTGATCCGTGAGACCCTGAAATTTTACGCCGACGCCGTGACCCGGATTGCTGTAAACAACCTCGGCGTTTACGACGACCTGCTGCCCGTCTTCAAAAGGTACACGAAGAGTAAGCACTGCGCCCTCTGGCAACTCTGCTTTCGTGTTCATGTAGAGGCCGCCGATGCCTATGTCTTTCGTGCTTGCCACGCCCGTCGCGTCCGCGCCGTTGAAATAAACGTCAATTATCAGGCGCGAGCGCTCGTATGCGCGCCTCTCTTCGTAAGGTGCGCCCGAATCTATCTCGTCAACCACTTCCCTCTTCCTCCTCGCGTAAAGAAAAGTGAGAGCAGTTTTCAGTTTTAAGTTTTCAGTTTTAAGAAAAAGTCCAGGCTGAAAACTAAAAACTGAAAACTAAAAACAGTTCTTCCTTATCACTTGCTATCAATGATATAAGTCGGAACCATGCCGCCCCCCGATGACACGTTCGCAAGTTCCGTTGAAGAAAGACGAGTGAAGGCAGAGCCGACTCTGCCGTTAAAAAGCAGCGGGTCTAAATCTACAAGCTGCTCCTCGAAGGTGAACGAGCCGTCGCTGCTCAGAGCCGGGAAGACTTCTCGCGCCGTCGGCACACGCTCCTGCACAAGATAGTCGCCGTTTTCAAGCGCACTCTTCAAGCAAGCGTCCCATTCGTCCCCGTCCGAATTCCACCCTATGTAGATTCCGTGACCGCCGTAATCGTCGTTCGGCTTGAGCACCAGCCGCTCGCGCCTGTCGCGTATGAATTTCATGAGGTCAATGTTTTGCCCGTGATAGTCGCTCTTTACTTCACGAACCCTGCGCGTCCAGGGGACGTGGTTGGCTATGGTCGCGCGCTCTTCATGCGTGAAGAGTCGCGCGTAAACTTCATCCGTTAGCACTGCGAAGAGAGCCTTCTTGTGAATAATCTTGGAGCGAAAGCTGTTGACCATGCAGATGGCGCGAGCGCGGTAAGCGTCCAGAAGCGCATGATGCTCTGCCATGATTGGAAGATATTCGTTAACCAGCAGCCGTTTGTAAACTATGTCAATCTCGGAGGAGCCGCAACGCAATCGCTTCCCGTCCCACTCAAGCTCATCAGGCGAGCAGATAATTGAAGGATACCCTTCGGCTTCAAAGTATTCTTTGAAAAGCTCGAACTCCTTCATCGTGGGCAATCCCTTCAAATCAACAATCGCTATGCGCGGCGGATGAGCGGGCTTATTTCCGAGAAACTCTTCGTAAGCGCTCAAGAGCACTTCGAGCATGAAATGGCGACCGTAGAGAGCGCGCAGATTGTAGGTTTCCGCAAAGCGCTTCATAACTGGAAGCGCAGAGAAGATGTCGTAGGCTGCGTCGGCGTATGCAATACCCGCAGGGCTTTCGCCGTTCAATTCGACAAAGCTGTAAGCTTCATCTGTAAGAAAAGAATCCAGCCGCGCCGTAGGCGAGACGGCGCGATAGCCGGGATCAATGCTCACAAGCTCGCGCTCAATCTCCGTCAAACCTAAAGCGTCCAGAAGCCGCGCGTCCAAGACCGCCGCGTCCTTCACTTTTTGAATCGCGCCCCAGACAGTTTCGCAAATCTGAATGATGCGCGCGAAATCTTTTTCGGTAACGAAATGAGGGCGCAGGTATGGCGACAATGGCCGCCCGCCGAAGATGAGCTTTGCGCGCTCAAGCCCCTCGTCCAACATGCGGCGAGAGTTTTCGGCCAGTTCAGCGTCCTTCAGCAACTCGTGGTAATGCGTAACTGCCTCGTGCAACATAGAACGGGACGTAAATTTTATAGAAGGATGAACGAGCTTCCGGCTGGGCTTAGAGTAGCACAGGTCTGCGGGCGTATTCCAAAGCAAGTAGGAAGGATGAAAGAATAATATCAGGCTGCGGCTAAAAGCGAGGTTGAGAAAGTTTGCCAAGCCATTGATCTACACAGGGCAAGCTCAAATCTCTAACCTTATTTCGTTCTGCAATTCGGTATAACTATTCAAGATTGAATAATTGCTCTTTCCGCTTTCCGTCTTCTTGCTTCATCCTTGCCTTTCAGCGCGGCACTGATTCCTGACATGAGATGAAGCTTACTGCTGGTGATGCGCTGGCAGAGGCGGAAGAGCGGTCTCAAGACGCTGGCGGTCGCGTATGACAACTAGCTTCAGATTGCTATGAGTCGTGCTGGATTGCGCGAACAGGGCGTTACCCTCCGGCAGCAGACGCCCGTTCACGGATTCGATTACGTCGCGAGGCCGTAGACCGGCGCGAAAAGCAGCGCTTTGCGGCTGAACGGAAACGACAATCAACCCGCTACGCGCGCCAAGCATTCTGGCCGATCTATCGCTGAGCGTGATGGTTTCCAGTCCGTAATTCGTCCAGGGATCGGACACAATCACAGGCGTTAACGTCACTGCCTGCGCCATCGTACCGGAAGAAGCGATAGAGGCGGCAACCATAGGGTCGAACGTCTCGCTCAGCTTAATGACAAATGACAGGGGCTTGATGGGAGCCAGTTGTTCTGGCAAATGCATGCTGGCCTGTTGTGCCGCAGACATCTGAGGTTGCGTTGGAAGAGCCACGACAGGCATTCGTGATAATGCAGGCATATTGATCTGCCCGCCGCGCAGCACTGTGAATAGAACTGAAGCGCCTCCACCTGCTTCGCTCAGCGTGAATGAGAAATCTTCAGCGCTTCTTATCTCTGCGTCGTTGACGCGCCAGATGATGTCGCCCGGCATGAGATTGGCTAACGCTGCGGGCGTTCCCGGCGTAACGTTCGTGATAAGAATTCCCTGCCGCGCTAACTTCAGTGCGTTTGCCTCTTCCTCAGTCCACCCGTTCGATTGAATCGTAACGAGCGAGGTTGCAGAGACAGGCTCGCCCCGCACACCCAGCCACGGGCGCGGCACGCTTGAGCGTCGCGCCATGACGCGCTCTGCCGCGCGCCGTACAATTGAGGCCGGTACAACGCGCGCCTGCTGCCCTGTAGCGCCTTCAACAATTCCGATGGTCTCACCGGCTTCATTCAGAGCGACACCGCCAACCATCTCCTCTGAGAGATTCTGAGCGCGGATTACCAGCCCGGTGATCTTGCTCATTGGCCCACGTCTGACTTCTACTATTTCGCCTTCAATCTCCGCAATGCGAAGCGAAAGAATGTTCTGCGTGGAAGCTTCCACATGGCGCGAAGGTAGTGGAGCGATAAGACGCACGCGCTGTCCTGCGCTGATTGAAGTTTCCACTGCATCGCGCGGTGAGGGCGGGAAAGATTCGTTCATCTGAATGAGGGAGAGTCCCGTCGCGCCGTCCCAGCCTATATACCGTGCGGGAATCTGTTGCCCGCTTCTTTGCAGAATAGCTATGTCCGCGCTGACCGTGCGCGAGATACTGACAGTGCCCGGCTGCTGCGGATTGCCGGACTCTTCCGTGCGAACTTCTGTCTCGACTTCTGCGACGGCTTCGGGCAGCCGCGTGATGACCGTTCTACCGTCGCTCAGCATCAATCCTGCAAGGATCGTCGTGTGCACGTCGCGCGTGGTGAATGTCTGGTCTTCCACTTCGACCGATGCGTTCGCCGCCGCGTTCGAGCGCCGCAGCAATCTGAGAACTTTTATTCCGCTCAGACGGTGAATGACTGTTACAACCTGCGGCGCAGGTCTGGCAGACGCTTGCGCAACGACGCGCGCAGGAGGATTCTGCTGCGTCGTTGCGGGCGTAGCAGTTCTTTGAGCTTGCGCGAGTACCGGGCTTGCCGACGACAATAGCAGCGCGAGCAGAAGAGCGCGACTGCGAACAATTTTAATGATGAAAAGCTTCATTCTGTATTGCTTGATGCCTTTACCAGATTCCAGTAGTCGAAGTGTCGGAGGCTCTGCGCAGAGGCAGAATGTTCTGCGAGCCGAAGGTCACGGGTTTCAACGAAACATCGCGCCTCGTCCCATCATGCTCGTTCACAAACAACCTGGACGGGGCGAGCGGGGAGCGAAACTGAACATGCACTTCCGGGTCAAGCTGGGCGACTGGCGCAGATGCAATCGTGTCTACAAAATCATGTGAAACAATCCTCTGTCTCTGCGAATCACTTGCAGTCATGCCCCTAAGTCTTTCTTCAACCCTTCTTTTTGCTTCATTCCGCGCATTAGCGCCAGACAATCTTTCGCCCACCGCGCTGCTTTCCGCTGGATTGCTTACTATTGAATTAGCTTGATTCTGTACTTCAGTAAGAGACGATGTAGAAGCGCCCGTTGCGCTTGTAGCTTCAGCGCCGACTTGCATCTTCCCGGATGCAGTCGCTCTTTGCGTGCCTGTAGACCTGAACTGCTGCACGGCGATTGTTACGGCAAAGAGTAGAGCGAAGGACGCAGCGAAAGTTATAGCCAGATTCCCCGGCGAGAAATTGAAACGCCCTGAAAGATTGCGCCGTGTTTCGCCAGTGGTCGCCAATCGCGCTCGCAGACGAAAATCGAAATCCGAAGGCGCACTCACAGGCGGCACTTTCCCAAGAATTTCTCTGAGAGCGCGTCGCTCCATAAAAAAGCTGCGACATGAGCCGCACACGCCGCAGTGTGCAGCCGCGCCCGCGCTTAACTCGCGTCCAGTCTCGCTCTCTTCAACTTCAATCTGAAATTCCCTGCAATTCATTTCCCTTTACCCCGTATTCATAAATAAGCGCGCAGTTTTTCGCGCAGAAGTGCGCGCGCACGGCTGATGCGTGATTTCACAGTTCCTTCGCTCGTCTCCAGGATTCGCGCGATCTCTTCATAGCTCTTGCCTTCCACGTCCCTGAGCACGACCGGCGCTCGATACTTCTCCGGCAGCGTCATGATTGCTCTGGTTACGGCCTGCTGTCGCTCGGCTTCGACCATCGTGACATCCTGTAATGGACGCTCGTCCGGCACATGAAACTCCTGCGGCTGCTCGCCTGCGTCCGTAGCGAAAAAGCCTGAGAGCGAGACCATACGTCGGCGTTTACGTTTGCGAAGCTCGCTGATGGCAAGATTCGTTGCGATCTTGTAGATGTAGGTCGAGAACGCATATGTGCTCTGGTAACGATCCGCCGCGCGATAGACGCGAACGAAAGTCTCCTGCGCCAGATCAACAGCCTCGTCGTAATCGTTCGTCATCCTGTAGATGTAGCTGGTCAATTGATTGCGGTAACGCCCGACCAGTTCCGCAAACGCATCCTCACAGCCCGCGCGCGTGGCCTCTAAAAGAGCATGATCCGAGCGAGATTCCGCCACGAGCGCCTTCTGTACAGTTGCGCCGAACGACAGTTCGTCAATTGAGCTTAGCGTACTCATCAAAGCAGGTAGGCCCCAGAGTTTCCGGCGCGGATTGAGAGCGTTTTTAGAGCATCGCAATCCGCCGAACAGGTTCGCTCGTCCGCGCCCGGCAAAGAGCGCGGCCTCTCCGGCCAAGAATTATACACCGGGAGGCGCTGGCTCTGCTCACCGTCATTCACGCGCGATGGAAACTTAAGTTCCCGAAATAACAAGGGCCAAAGTTAAGGGAGAGTCGTCTGGTGTAGATAGTTGACAGCGGCACAGCAATTTATTGCTGAAACTGAATTGGTGAAAGAATATAGAGTTCCATCAGGAACGATTAAATATTTCAAATCTGAAATCTCAAATTTGAAATCCTTCAGTGTAATTCTAGCGCTCAGGGTTGCGAGGCGGTCGTAGAATTCTCAGGGTTCTGGAAAAGCGAGTCTTCCAGACGCACGCCGTAGGTTACGGTCATGACGTTGTTTTCCTGAGATTGCCGTCCATCCTCGAAGAGCACGGAGCGGAACGGGACGAGCGTGCTCTGCGCGTAGCGATAATCATAGAAGCGTCGCTGGTATTTGACTAGGGGGCCGCCTTCCGCCGCAGGCTCTTCATATTCCAGCCAGAGCACGCGCGCAGTTCTCGCGCTGATGTAGAATCGCGTCTTGCGGCTCTGTGCATCGGTCACATCCAGAACATACAGGTCAATGCCCTGCCGCTTCTCGCGGCCTACGAGCGTAATCTTCGAGCCGTTCTCCTGATAACGCAGGAGTACATCAATGCCGTGCCACAGGTCTGAGAGAAAATCTACCGTAGCCTCCTGGCGAGGCGTGAAGGCCGCGCCGTTAATCAGCCCCCAGAGTTTCCCGCCGCCGTAGATAAGCGAATATTCAAGCGTGGGCGTTTTCTGATCCAGCCTTATACGATCCTGATCCGTGCGCTCGCCACGTATAAAGCGGCGGTCGTAAACTGACTCCTCAGTCCGACCGTCCGAGGCCGTGCGAATCGTACGCCCATGCTCTACGCCTTTGCTGCGCACCTGCTTCAGTCCGGGGCGCGTGCCGTAGATAATGATGACAGACTCTGCGACCTGATCCGCTGTGAGATTTCTCCCGGAGGAGTTGCTGTTCTCTATGGGACGCTGTGCGTTTGAGTTCGAGCGATTTGATCTTGCAGGCGCATTGCTGTTCGGCGCAGGTGAATTACTATTCTGCGCTGACGAAACCTGCCCCGCACTGTTCTGCCCGAAGAGCAAGCCCACGCCAGCAAGAATCGAGAGCATGCTTGCAGATAAGATGAAACGTCTGAACACTAAAGTTGGCGCTCCTTCTGAAAAACGTGAAAAGTGATGGTCGGGCATGACGGGAAGACTTCTGCCATCCGATGTAAAATTGATTCTAGCATAACCGGGTGAAAAAACGCGCGCCGAGGTTTATAATTCCCCAAAGCCAGCGCTGAGTTTATTGATGCCCGGCGGCAGGGCGGCGATGCCTGTCGGCGGATTGACAAGGCCGGGCGGCGGCTTGTAGAGTGCTTGGTTCTTAAAAGCAGTGATAAGTGATGAGTGATAAGTGATAAGAGAGTCTGGAGTCTGAAGTCTGGAGTCTGGAGTCAAAAGCCAAAAGCTTTTCTCTTATCACTTATCACTCATCACTTATCACTTCTGAATTCTGAAAGGACGAGTCTTATGAAAAAAGTAGGACTTCTGGTTGGCCGCGAACAGTCATTTCCGGCTGCCCTCATAGAAAATATCAACGAGCGTGGGCAGGGCGACGTTGTAGCGGAGTTTATAAAGCTGGATGGCGTTAGGCTGGATCACAAGCCCCCTTATGACCTCATCATTGACCGCATCTCGCACGAAATCCCCTTCTATCGCGCTTACTTGAAGAAGGCAGCGCTTGAAGGCGCAATCATAGTCAACAACCCGTTCTGGTGGTCTGCGGATGATAAATTCTTCAACTACTCGCTGGCAACCAAGCTTGGCGTAGCGATTCCGAAGACAGTGCTGCTGCCTCAGAAAGATTACATACAGGGCGTGACGAGCGAGAGTTTGCGTAATCTGGAATATCCTTTGGACTGGCAGGCCATAGTTGATTATACGGGGCTGCCCGCTATCCTGAAGCCTTTCGACGGCGGCGGATGGAAGAATGTTTCGCGCGTTAACACTCTGGAGGAACTCTGGTACGAGTATGACCAGACCGGCACGCTCTGCATGACGCTTCAGGAGTTCATCAACTTCGACCAGTTCGTTCGCTGCTACTGCATAGGGCAGGAAGAAGTGATGATTATGCCCTACGACCCGCGCAAGCCTTACCTTTCAGGAGAACAATACATACACGATCCAGATTATCTAGCGCCTGAGCTTGCGCACCGCGTTGCTACCGATGTGCAGACGCTTTGCCGCGCGCTCGGCTATGACATCAACACGGTCGAGTTCGCAATCAAGGATGGCATCCCTTACGCGATTGATTTCATGAACCCTGCGCCGGATGCAGATGTGTATTCCGTGGGCGAGTTCTATCACAAGTGGGTGACCAACGCCGTGACCGACATGGTTTTCAAGCGTCTTTCCGAAGAGCGTGAGAAGCCGAGTTATCGCTGGGACGCGCTTTTGAATCCTGAGCCGAAGAATCAACAGGAGCGCCCGGCTCAGGCGGTCGCGTCTGCAACAGAGCAGGCATCAAGGACGATTATCCCTGAACCCGTGCGAGAGATTTCCGAAGACATCGCAACCGGCGCGAAAGAGATTCTAAGCGACGCTGCATCGGCGGTCTCTGAAGCCGTCAACTCGGTTGTCGAGCCGAAGTCCAGAAACAGGAAAGGCGCGAAGAGTGAAACTACGTCGGACGAAGGCAATGGCAAGACTGCACATCAACGCGCTGCGCGCAAAGCGCCGACACCGCGCGCGAAAAAAGCCACGCCTGAGATGTAGATTACAAGCAAGCAAGTAAGATAAAAGCAGAAGCGGGCGATTGATTTCCAGTCGCCCGCTTCTGCTTCTCAATTTTATTACTTCAACTCTCTCTTATCTTCCGTCTTTGAAGCAGAAACTTTATCGCCGCCGCCGCCATCATCCATGCCGCGAGCGCGCCTGATGCGATTGACCATCCTACGGACGCAAGGGCTTCGTCGAAGAACGCTCCGGCAACTGCGAGCAGCAGCGCGGCAAAGGTCGTTCGCACAAGGGTGCGGCGCGCACCGTTCAGATGGTACAGCCACTTGATTCTCCTCATCTCTGCCAGCATGTACTCATCATCTTCACAAAGCCGCGCATAATACTCGGCCTCTCGCGCTGCGAAATGGCGCGAAGCCTTATCGGTCGCTATGCTCT
>DATHJK010000534.1:0-4754 GCA_035316225.1 Pyrinomonadaceae bacterium | reverse complement strand
CGCTGATCTGGGGTAGAAGCGCGCCATGTACGCATCGTCAAGAGGCACGGATTCGGCGGAAGGAATGACGTGCCACTCTATATTGAAATAGCTTAATTGCTCTGCCGCATCGGAAGGAAGGTTGAATTCTGCGGCCTCTTGACTTAGCAGCGCAGCGCCCGGCCTGAGCTTGAACGTCTCGCGCAATCTCCTGGCTCTCTCTTCCAAATCATTCGCCATGAGGCCAGCGCCCTCCCTTTTGACATATTTGACAAACTAACTCATTCTTATTCTTCAATACTAGAGCATCAGAGGAGTATAAATAAACCTGTAACCGCGCTCTGACCAGGTGCGTCTTACAATAAAGCTGCTGGAAGTTCGGTTAACCTATGTCATTGTTTCTTCTCTCCTGCAATTTTCGTCGTGCTGCGCAGACGGTTTGCGCGCTGCTTATTATTTCTCTGCTCGGCTCTGCCTGCTCTAATTCATCATCCAAATCAGGCAATAGAAGCAACAGGAACGGCGATTCCGGCGCGGCGCAGGCAGCCGAAGTTACGGCCATCCCCGTGACGACCGCTAAAGCTGAAGCGCGAACAGTTCCTGCATTTATTCAGGCGACCGGGAGTCTGGCCGCAACAGAAACATCCGACGTTGCGCCACAGACATCAGGGCAAGTCGCTTCCACTCCCATTAGCGTCGGTGCGTTTGTCAGACAGGGAGAAGTAATAGCGAAACTGAACGACCGCGATGCTCGTTTGCGCCTGCAACAACAGCAGGCGAGCGCGCAGCAGGCTGCGGCTGCTGTAAGGCAATCGGAAGCGCGGCTAGGTCTTGGGCCAAACAGTCGTTTCGACGCAAGCACTATCCCGGAAGTGCGAACTGCTGCCGCCGCATACGACGCGGCATTGGCCCAGCAGCGATTGGCCGATGCCAACGCTAAACGCTACGCAGAGCTTGTAGAGACAGGCGATGTTGCGCGCAGCGTTTACGACCAGTATCGCACGCAGGCCGAAACCGCTCGTGCGCAGGCCAACAGTGCGCGCCTACAGATGGAAACGGCTATCAATCTGGCAAAGCAGAACAATCAAGCGATTCAATCGGCTCAGGCCGCTTACCAGGCCGCGCAGGCTCAAGTCGCCATCGCGCAGAAAGCCGTGACAGACACTTTAGTTCGCGCTCCCTATTCCGGCTACGTAAGCGCGCGCCCCATAGCCGTAGGCGAGTACGTGACGACAGCATCGGTCGTAGCAACAGTGCTATTGACCAACCCGCTCAAGTTGCAGTTGCTAGTGCCGGAGGCGCAGGCCCCACAGGTTCAAGCGGGCATGGCTGTCGCACTGAGCGTTGACGCTTATCCCGATAGAACATTCAACGGGCGCGTGACGGCTATCAACCCTGCCATTGATCCTGCGTCGCGCTCGATCACAGTCGAAGCAGCGGTTGATAATCCTGACAACAGCTTGCGCTCAGGCATGTTCGTAACGGCTCGCCTCACACTGCCGGGCGGCTCGCAGAGCGTCTTCGTCCCGCGTGAATCGGTGATACGCGACCAGAACACAAACTCGTATCGCGTCTTCGTCATTCAGGGCACGAACGCTCACTTGCGCGTCGTGCAGGTCGGCGACGAAGAGAACGGAATGATTCAGATTGTCTCAGGCGTGCAGGCAGACGAAGAGGTTGCTATGAACAACCAGCAGCAGCTTTACGAAGGAGCGAAGGTACAACCGGTACGTCAGCCGGGAGGCTGAGCAGATTCTGGATTTTAGAGTTGCGACCTGGCTGATGACGAGATCAATGCTGTTCTAACTTCCAGCCTTCAATCGCAACTCTAAAATCCAGAATCCAAAATCGAGATATGCAAAAGTTAGCTGAAATTTGCGTGCGGCGTCCGGTCTTTGCGACCGTACTTATCTTAGCGCTGACGGTGATCGGCGGATTCTCGTTCTTCACGCTCGGCGTTGACCGCTTTCCGAAGATAGATATACCGACCGTCTCTGTGACCACGACTAACACGGGCGCTGCGCCGCAGGAGATGGAGACGGAAGTTACGGATGTGCTGGAAGGCGCGGTCAACACTGCAACCGGGATTGACGAGTTGCGATCTTCGTCGAGCACAGGGCGCTCGTCCATAACCATCAGCTTCGACTTATCGAAAGACGTGGACACGGCGACACAGGAAGTGCGCGACAAGATCAACAGTGTCTTGAATCGCCTGCCCACGACCGCAGACCCGCCTATCGTCCAGAAGTCCGACCCGGACGCAACGCCCATCATCCTTTATTCTATGACCGGGCCGTACTCCGTTCTTCAGCTCACGGACATCGCAAACAACCAGATCGTCAAGCGCATAGAGTCTGCTTACGGCGTAGGCGACGTATTCGTTTACGGTGCGCGCCAGCGCCAGATAAACATTCACATCGATCCCGCGCGTCTTCGCGCTTACAACCTTTCGACCGTAGACGTATCGAACGCATTGAGGTCTCAGAATCTGGAGTTGCCGGGCGGGCGCGTCAACGAGGGTGCGCGTACCGTGACGCTGCGCACAATGAGCCGCGTCACGCGAGTTGAAGATTTTAACAGCATCGTCGTGGCGAACCGCAACGGCTACTCTGTAAAGATTAGCGACATTGGAAGCGTGGAAGACAGCGGAGTTGATCCGAGCTCTATTTCGAGCCTGAACGGTGGTCCCGCCGTCACGCTTGCTATTCGCAAGCAGTCCGGCTCGAACACAGTCGCGGTCATAAACGCGATCAAGCAGCGCATGGCCGAAGTCATCCCGACCTTACCGCATGATCTGAAGTTCGCAATCGTGCGCGACCAGTCGGAATTTATTGAGAACTCTCTGCACGCAATCGAAGAGCACTTAATCATAGGCGGCTTGCTGGCCGCGCTGGTTGTTTTCATCTTCCTCTGGAATTTTCGCTCGACGATCATAGCCGCCGTAGCTATCCCGACTTCGATCATCGCGGCCTTCGCGTTTCTCGCGGCGTTCGGCTATTCGCTGAACCAGATGACCATGCTGGCGCTCACGCTGATGGTCGGAATTGTGATTGACGATGCGATTGTGGTGCTTGAAAACATCTATCGCTTCGTAGAAGAGAAAGGGATGCACCCGTTTCAGGCCGCGATTGAAGGGACGCGCGAGATTGGCCTTGCCGTTTTAGCAACGACGCTTTCACTTCTAGCAGTCTTCCTGCCCGTAGGATTCATGGGCGGCATCGTTGGCCGCTTCATGTCTTCGTTCGGACTGACCTCTGCCGCCGCGATTGCAGTCAGCCTTCTTGTATCGTTCACGCTGACGCCAATGCTTGCGGCGCGATGGATTAAGGCGAAGAAGGAAGAGCCGTTACCTGCTGGCACTGTCGCTGTCGCTGCTACCAGTAAAGGCACTTCACCGGACGACGAGCAGCCGGAAGAGCACATAGAAAAGGCGCATGAGGCTTCATCGAAAGAGTCTCGCTTCTACCGCCCGATTGATCGCACCTACAAGTGGCTGCTCGAATGGTCAATGGCGCACCGCTGGGTGATAGTGGTCGTAAGCCTTGTCGTCATCGCCTCAATCATCCCCATGTATAAACTCGCAGGAATCAACTTTCTGCCCGATGAGGACGAGTCTTCATATCAAGTAAGTTTGCGCGCACCGCAAGGGACAAGTCTTCCCGCCACGCAATCAATACTAGACCACATAGCGCGCGACATACGCGAACAGATTCCGGGCGTTGAAGCTACGCTTGCCATAGCGGGTTTCGGCGGACAAGCATCTCCGAACACCGGACAGGTAACCGTGCGTTTGAAGCCGCCGCAGGATCGCGCGCTCTCGCAAGCAGATATTATCCAGCGCACCCGCCAGATTGCGAAACGTTATCCCAGAGAACTGGTCATAGGAGCGAACGCGATTTCGTCAATCTCAAGCGCAATCGGCGGCGGGCGCTCAAGCGCGCTCGCTTTTTATCTGAGTGGCCCAGACCTTCAAAAGCTGGACGAGTATTCGCAGAAGATTATCGAGATAATCAAGCAGAACCCGAACATTCAGGACGCTGACCGCTCGCTGGTGTTGGGCAACCCGGAGGCTCGCGTAATCATTGATCGCCAGCGCGCCGCAGACCTGGGCGTCAAAGCGGGCGACATCGCGCAGGTTCTGAACACGATGGTCGCAGGTCAGAAGGTGACGACGTTCAGCGAGGGGTCTGACCAGTACGACGTTGTGCTGATGGCCGAAGAACAGTATCGCCAGAACACAGACCTGTTAAGCCAACTGACCGTGCCTTCATCGAACGGCGGAGCCGTAGAGCTTTCAAAAGTCGTTCGTCTGGAAGAGGGCACGAGTCCGACTTCGATTGACAGAATCAACCGCCAGCGTCAGGTGACCATCACGGCGAGCGTCAGCCCGAACGGCTCTGAAACGGAAGCGCTCAAGGCTTTGCAAGCGGCTGCCGCGCAGATAGGCATGGAAGCTGGATATACGACGGGCGTGACGGGTCAGTCGAAGCAGTTGGGGCAGGCCAACTACTATTTCATGCTCGCGTTCCTGCTCTCTTTCATCTTCATGTATCTGGTGCTGGCAGCGCAGTTCGAATCTTTCATACACCCCGTGACCATACTGCTCACTCTGCCGCTCTCTATACCATTCGCGCTGCTGTCAACATTCATAGCGGGACAGAAGCTGAACATCTTCTCGGCGCTGGGCATTCTCGTTCTATTCGGCATCGTGAAGAAGAACGCTATCTTGCAGATAGACCACACGAACGAATTGCGCTCGCACGGCATGGAGCGTT